>CALMIR010000070.1 GCA_937864265.1 uncultured Saprospirales bacterium
CAGGGCACTCGAAGTGACCTGCTTAAAAAACATCAATTTAGCGGGGCACTGGAAGTGACCCGCTAAAAATCCACAATTAACCAGGGCACTCGAAGTGACCTGCTTAAAAAACATCAATTTAGCGGGGCACTGGAAGTGACCCGCTTAAAAAACATCAATTTAGCGGGGCACTGGAAGTGACCCGCTAAAAATCCACAATTAAGCAGGGCACTCGAAGTGACCTGCTTAAAAAAACATCAATTTAGCGGGGCAATGGAAGTGACCCGCTTAAAAATCCACAATTAAGCAGGGCACTCGAAGTGACCCGCTTAAAAAAACATCAATTTAGCGGGGCACTGGAAGTGACCCGCTAAAAAATCCACAATTAAGCAGGGCACTCGAAGTGACCTGCTTAAAAAATCCTCGAAGTGGCTCGCTAAAAAACTTTTTAAGCGCCTTTCAGCTTCAGTTGAGTGTAAAATATGGCCATCAACCAGCCAATGCGGCCACTTTCAAGGCCGACTCCTGCTGCCTTTTTGCCAATACGGCTTTGTAGTCGCGCGGCATCACTTTTGTAAAGCTGCCTTTTTGCAAGTCCCAGTTAGCTAAAATGGATTGCGCCTTTTTACTGGCGGTGTATTCCAAATGGCGGCTAAGCAGTTCGTACACCTGCCGGAAATCCGATTCTTCCAGCGGATCAATATCTACCAATTCATCATTGAGCTTGTCCTCAAACGTGCCCTTTGGGTTGAAAACATAAGCAAGGCCGCCGCTCATACCGGCTGCAAAATTTTTGCCAGTATCGCCCAATACGACGACCAAACCGCCGGTCATGTATTCACAACCGTGATCGCCGATGCCTTCTACTACGGCAGTCACGCCAGAGTTGCGCACAGCAAATCGTTCTCCAGCCATGCCATTGATAAAGGCTTCGCCTGAGGTGGCACCGTAAAAGGCCACGTTGCCGATGATGATGTTTTCCGATGCTTCAAAACGGGCATTCCGATCGGGCAACACGATGAGCCGGGCGCCGGAAAGCCCTTTGCCAAAATAGTCGTTGGCCTCGCCTTCCAACTTAAATTCCAGCCCTCTGGCGCTGAATGCGCCAAAACTTTGTCCCGCCGATCCCCTGAAGTGAAACTGGAGCAGCCCATCCGGCAGCCCGGCTGCTCCATATTGTTTGGAAATTTCATGCGACAACATGGCGCCTGTTGCGCGATCCGTATTGCGAATGGCAAAATCGGCCGATACGAATTGCTGCGCAGCCAATGCCGGTTTTGCAATGTCTATCATCCGGCGATCCAGTACATGAGCTATGTCGTGATCCTGTTCGATCATCTTGTGCTGACCAATGCTTTCGTCGGCGGGTTCTTTGTATAAAATGGGGCGCAGATCCACCATTTTGTATTTCCAATGCGGAATGTTTTGCTTCACTTTCAACATTTCCACTTTGCCCACCATGTCATCTATGGTTCTGAAACCCAGATCGGCCATGATTTCCCTTAAATCTTGCGCCAAAAAGCGGAAGAAATTGATGACGTGCTGTGGATCGCCAGCAAAGCGTTTGCGCAGTTCAGGGTCTTGAGTAGCGATGCCAACCGGGCAAGTATTCAAGTGGCATTTGCGCATCATGATGCAGCCTTCCACGACCAGCGCTGCCGTCGCAACGCCCCATTCTTCTGCCCCCAGTAAAGTAGCGACCGCCAAATCATGTCCTGTGCGTATTTGCCCGTCCGTTTGCAAGACGACCCGATCGCGGAGGTTGTTGCGCACCAGAGTTTGATGGCTTTCCGCCAAACCCAATTCCCAAGGTAGCCCTGCATGCCGGATGGAGGTTAGAGGAGAAGCACCCGTGCCCCCGTCGTGGCCGGAAATGAGAATGGCATCGGCATGCGCTTTGGCGACACCAGAGGCAATGATACCCACACCAGCTTTGGAAACCAATTTGACATTAATCCGGGCAGCAGGATTGGCATTTTTCAAATCAAAAATCAATTGGGCCAAATCTTCGATGGAATAAATATCGTGGTGAGGCGGCGGCGAAATAAGTCCCACGCCCGGCGTGGAATGCCTGACCCGGCCAATCCAATCGTCCACTTTATGGCCGGGCAATTGACCGCCTTCACCAGGCTTGGCACCCTGCGCCATTTTGATTTGTAGTTCATCGGCATTGGCCAGGTAATGGCTGGTAACACCAAAACGACCGGAAGCCACCTGCTTGATGGCGGAGCGCTCCCAGTCACCGTTTTCCTTACGATCAAAACGTATTGCGTCCTCGCCCCCTTCCCCGCTGTTGCTCTTGCCTCCGATGCGGTTCATCGCAATAGCCAGCGTGGTATGAGCTTCGTGGGATATGGAACCAAAGGACATAGCACCCGTAGCAAAGCGGCGCATAATGCTCTCAATCGGTTCTACTTCTTTGAGGTCAATTTTTTCGCCGCGGCGGAAAGTCAACAACCCGCGCAGCGTCAGCGCTTGTTCGTTTTGGTTGTTGATCAGTTCTGTGTATTTTTTAAACGCGGTGTAATCGTTTTTTCGGGTAGCAAATTGCAGCCAATGGATGGTTTGGGGGTTGAACAGGTGGGCCTCTCCCCTTCTTTTCCACTGATAAACGCCGCCTTCTTCCAACTGTTGGCTTGGGTTGGTTTTGGCTGGAAAGGCCAGCTTATGACGCATCAATACTTCGCGGGCTATGCCGTCAAATCCGATGCCTTGGATGCGGGAAACTGCTCCGCGAAAACATTTGTCCACTACCTCTAGATGCAAGCCCAAAATTTCAAAAATTTGGGCACCTTGATAGGATTGCAAGGTTGAAATCCCAATTTTGGACATGATTTTTAGTATGCCCTTCCCAATAGCTTTGTTGTACTGATCGATCCAGGCTTCGGTGCTTTTTTTATCGCCCAGTTCGCCTTTGCGATTCAATTCCGCAATGGTAGCATAAGTGATATAGGGATTGATGGCGCTGGTACCAAAACCGATTAATGCCGCAAAATGGTGGGTTTCCCAAATATCTCCTGCCTCTACGATGATAGAAGTCTGGCTGCGGATGCCTTTGGCAACAAGATGATGGTGTACCGCACCGGCTGCCAACAAAGAAGGGATAGGCGCCCGGAAAGCGTCTGCGCTACGGTCGGATAAAATCAGGATATTTGCGCCGCTGCGGGTGAGGTTTTCCGCTGCTGCGCAAACGTTGTCTATCGCTGCTTGCAAGCGACCATCTTGCCCGTCGGCATCGAAAACGATCTCAATTTGTCCTGACTTAAAATGAGGATGGTAAAGCTGTTTGATTTTTTCTAACTCCGTATTGGTCAGAATGGGATGTTTGAGCTGGATAAACCTGGCCCTTTCTGGTTCGAGCGCCAACACATTTCCTGCTCCTCCCAACATGGCTTGCAGGGACATCACCGAGCGTTCCCGAATCGGATCGATGGGGGGATTGGTTACCTGGGCAAATAGCTGTTTGAAGTAATTGGCAAGGTGCTGAGGGCGATGAGAAAGTACCGCCAAAGGGGTATCCGTTCCCATTGAGCCAACTGGTTCGCCGCCGTCCCGAGTGGTCGGGGCGATGAATACCTGCAAATCTTCGCGCGAAAAGCCGAATAATTGTTGCCCGCGATACAGAGTTTTTTCGTCCAGTTCTACAACCGCTTCTTTTTCGGTTTTCAAGTCTTTCAGCCCTATGCGGTATTCATTCAGCCAATCGCGGTAGGGAAATCTTTTGCAAATAATAGACTTCACTTCTTCATCGCCTACGATGCGGTGCTGATCCAGATCGGCGATGAGCATACGCCCGGGTTGTAAGCGGCCTTTTAGCACCACTTTTGATTGGTCAACGGGCAAGGCCCCAGCCTCGGATGCCACGATCAGGGTGTCGTCATCGGTCAGGCAATAGCGGGAAGGGCGGAGTCCATTGCGGTCTAAAGTAGCGCCTACCACGATGCCATCGGTGAAACAGATCGAAGCGGGGCCGTCCCAGGGTTCCATGATGGTTTTGTGGTACTCGTAGAATGCCCGCTTGTAGTCCTCCATCTGTTCATCGTGTTCCCATGCTTCGGGAATCATCATCATCAGGGCATGCGGCAGGGAAAAGCCATTGAGTACCATGAATTCCAATACGTTGTCGAAATTGCCGGAATCGGAGAGGTTTTCCCCGCAGATGGGCTTGAGTTTTTCCAATTCTGCTTCGGTAAACAAGTTGGATTGAAGCAGTTTTTCTTTGGATTTCCACCAGTTGATGTTGCCAGTAACGGTATTGATTTCGCCGTTGTGTGCAATATAGCGGAAAGGTTGAGCCAATTTCCACTTGGGCACCGTATTGGTAGAAAAACGGCTGTGGATAACGGCAATAGCGGATTTGCACAATTCATCCTGCAAATCCGGAAAATAAGGCCGCAATTGATAGGTGGTCAATTGGCCTTTATAGACCACCGTTTTATAGGAAAAGGACGTGATATAAAAATGGTCTTTCGATTGCGGATAAGTATTGTGGATGCTGTGGGTGGCATATTTGCGCAACACGTACAAACGGCGTTCCAAGGCCCGGCGATCCAAGACCTGCTTGGGCTTGACAAACACTTGTTCCATGCGCGGCTCCACAGCCACTGCCGATTCGCCAATTTCTTCGTGGTCGGTCGGAATTTTGCGGTAACCCAGCAGTTCAAAATCCAATTCATCGATGTAATCGTCGAACAACACCCGGCATTGCCTGCGCAAGTTGCGGTCGGCGGGGAAGAAGACGACTCCGACCCCGTATTCTCCAAATTCTGGTAAGTCAAAGCCTTGTTCAGCGCATTTTTTTACAAAAAACTCGTGGGGCGTCTGAATCAAAATACCCGCGCCATCGCCTGTATTGGGTTCACAACCACAAGCGCCGCGATGCTCCATATTGGTCAGCATGCGCAAGGCATTTTCAATCAATTGATGCGTTTTCTCACCTCTCAAATTGGCAATTAATCCGGTGCCACAAGAGTCTTTCTCCAAGGTAGGGCAGTACAACCCTTTCTGGTCAGCTTGGTCCATAAAGTAATGTTGTTAAGATTCCCTAATTTGGTCGTAAGTGGCTGGCAAGCAATAGCCGGATAGGCAGTTTGTTGTTGGAAAAGTAGTCCGAGTGAATATGCCTGCCTGTTGGGCGTAAGGGCAAAGATAAAAAATCAATAAATGAAGGCTTTTATTTAGAAGTGTTTAAAAAACGGCCAAATACATGATCAAAAATGCAAAAAAATGGCTTTTTTTTTAACACCATACACAGTCATGGTATTTTATTAGGAATTTAATTTTCTTGTTGAAATATTTTTTCAATCAACGATCACTATTCCATATTTTATTCTTAAAATGGTCAAAAACATTATTGCTATTCCTACAACGCATAAAATCTACTTTTGGGAATTGGGCTTATCCCCGCATTAAAAAAGGTGCTTGAATTTGGGTTTGAAGGTCGATGGGGTGTTGCAGCAAGTGTTGAGCTAAGGCTAAAAAATGCCCGCCATCGCCTGATACTTCGTACGCGTGAATGGCTTGTTCATCTGTCACATTTAACAAGTGGTGTTCCCTAAGCACTTGCTCCACTCGTTTGGCAATTGCCGGAGCCGGATCGATAATCGCCACATCCGGGCCAACTATTTTTTCAATGATGGGCCGGATAAATGGATAGTGTGTACAGCCCAATACCAGTGTATCTATGCCTTCTTCCAGCATCGGGTAGATGATGCTTTCCAATAGCTCATTGGTTTCTGACGCATCTATTTTTCCCATTTCAATGAGGGAAACCAACCCTTTGCAGGGATTTTCAAAAACTGTAATATCTGCGGCAAAGCGTTCGGTCAGGCTGCTGTACCGATCACTTTTAAAGGTGCCCTGGGTAGCCAGTATCCCTATTTTCCCCGTTAGTGTGGCCTGGGCAGCGGGCTTAATAGCGGGTTCAGTACCTATAATCGGCACATCAGGCCATAGGTTGCGCAGGTAATTGAGCGCGGCGGTGGTAGCCGTATTGCAAGCTATCACGATGACTTTACAGCCTCGTTCCAGCAGGTAGGCACTGATTTGTCGGGAAAGTTCGCGGATTTGCCCCGCTGGACGAGGCCCGTAGGGCACATGAGCCGTGTCGCCAAAATAGAGGGTGGATTCGTTGGGTAGGCGCTGATAAATAGCATTGGCGACCGTAAGGCCGCCAATGCCAGAGTCGAAAATACCTATCGGTTGGGTGCTGTGCGCCACAGGATTAACGTTGACTTACAGACCCAATTTTGCTTTCACGAATGCGCTGACATCTTGCGACTCTTCGGAGTACAACAAAATGCCTTGGTCAAAAATAAACTGGAAACCTTGATCCACGGCGACAGCCTTAATGGCTTCATTGACCCGATTATAAATAGGTTCCAGCAACTCATCGCGTTTTTTCTGTACCTGAGCAACCATATCCTGCTCAAATTTGGCGATTTCGTTTTGTGCAGCTTGCAAGCGCTGGCCTTCGGTCTCCTGCTGGACAGGAGAAAGCTGACCAAGTTCTACTTTTTGTTGCACCTCTTGGTAATCCTGCTGGAGTTTTTCAATCATTTCCTGCCCTTTCTTCTGCAACTGCTTTTGAAGGGCTTCCAGATTAGCTTCTGCCTGTTTTATTTCCGGCATCTCCGCTAAAATGGCAGCTGAATTGACGTAGCCAAATTTTTGTGCCTGAAGGGCTGTAGTCAAAAAGCCCAGAGAAAAAACCAACAGGAAACTGATCCTTGCAAAAATTTTCATCTTTCGGTAGTTTGTTTGTTAAAATGCGGCGGCAAAAATAGCCAATCTACTGAAGTTTTTTCAGTATTTCTTGGGTTAGATCGAACTTGGGATTAGAAAAAATCATCCCTGCTGAGCTCGATTTATCAAAAATAAAGTCATAATCTCTTTCTGTGGCATACGCTTCAATGGCGGCGTACACGCGATCTTGTATTGGGCGCACCAATTCCTGGCGGCGCTGGAATAATTCTCCTTCCGGGCCAAATTTGACTTTTTGCAAATCGCGGACTTCTTTTTCCATATTCATGATCTCCTCTTCCCGTTGATTGCGGGCATCGTCGCTTAAAAGGACTTGTTCTGCCTGGTAACGGTTGTACATACCTTTGATTTCATCGTATTGCTGGGCAATTTCCTGCCGCCACTTGGCAGCTAGTTTGTCTAGCTCCTGCTGGGCAGCCTGGTATTCTTCAATGCTTTCGAGGATGTCGTTGACATTGACATAGCCGATTTTTTGCGCGTTGGCACTAAATGAAAAAAAGGTGATGAGCGCGAGCGCCATCAGGGCGCGTTGAATGGTTTTGAAATTCATATGTTTTGTTTTTAATCTGGTGGAAAAATTACATCCAAATTTACGACTTTATCGTTCAGCTCGCTATAGTGACGGCCCTTTTCCCAATGGGTAACTATACTGCCAAAAGCGGGTGAAACACCTTAACAAATATAAGTTCCTGTTTTGAAACGGTTTGTGAAAACATTTATTGGAAGACCTTTTTGTGGTTTAACTAAGATTTAACGGCGCTTTCGGTGGTTTTAACGAAAGGGCAACGAAAAGAACCCCAACTAATCCCCCATTTTCCCGATCTCCTTCAATACCTCCACATAAGTTTCGCCAATCGGTAACCAGTCTTGTCCAATTTTGATTTTGGATTTCTGCATGGCGGCAACTTTACCCAAATTCACCAGAAAAGACCGGTGAATGCGTCGGAATCCGTGGGGATGCAAGCGGTCGGTGAGTACCTTCATCCGTTCAAGCGTAAGCACTGGTTTGGATTGGTCAGCGAGGAAAATTTTGACGTAATCACCCATGCCTTCTATGTATCGGATGTCTTGAATGGTGATTTTCACTTGTTGGTATTCTGAAAATACGAAGAAATGGTCTTCCGTTGGTATTGCATTTCCTGCCGATTCGGCTTTTTGTCGCAGTTCAATTAATTCAGTTGCTTTTTGGATGGCTCTTTTGAATCGCTCCGGCGAAACAGGCTTCACCAGGTAGTCCACCACATCTAGGTCAAAGCCTTCATGGGCGTGCTCTTTGTAGGCTGTGACGAAAATGACCATGGGATGTTCATCGGGTAGCTCTCGTACAAATTGTAGCCCGCTCACATCTGGCATATTGATGTCGGTCAAAAGCAAGTCAACCGTATTCTCGCGAAGAAAATCGGCAGCAGCCGCAGCATCTGTAAATGAGGCAAGCAATTGCAGACCTGGCACTTCACGGGCGTATCGTTCGATAATAGCGAGTGCGATGGGTTCGTCGTCGAGGGCTACAAAAGTCATGTTTGTCAGAGTTGGAGTTTCAAGAGTACCCGATGTTTTCCCTGATCTTCGCTGATGTCTAACTGGTAACGACCGGCATAAGTGTGTTCCAGGCGTTGCATCACATTGGCCATACCAATACCCGATTGATTGCCCTGATTCGTTTGCTTTTGGATGAAAATCTGGTTTTCAACAAGCAGTTCTAAAACCTTATCTTCCGCTTTGATCGAAATGATCATCTCGCAAGGCTGCCGGGTTGTCAAGCCATGTTTGAAGGCATTCTCTACAAAGGGGATGATGACCATCGGTTCAATTGGCCAAGTTGGTTCGTGGTCTGGCATTTCCAGGCGCAAGGTTGCGTTGGGCGGTAGCCGCAACTCCTGCAAAGAAATATAGTTTTTCACAAAACTCAAGTCGTGGTGCAGTGGTACGGTGGCTTGGGCACACTCGTAGAGGATATAGCGTACCATATCCGAAAGTTTGAGCAAAGCATCCGGCGTTTTATCTGGTTCGGCGATCGAGATGCCGTATAAGTTGTTGAGCGTGTTGAGCAGGAAATGAGGATTAATTTGGGACTTCAACAGCGCTATTTCTGCCTCCAATCGTTTGTGGTTGGCTTCTTCTTCTGCTTTTTTCTTGTTCTCAAATTCGGAAATGCCCCGGAACGCTGCTGCTACACCAAATATAGTCATCCCGAGAAAGATAGGTGGCAGCAAAAGCCAGGACAAAGGCCGCTTTTTTGGGTAATTATCCTTCTTTTCTATGGTGGCATACATTTTTTCTGGCTTGCCCAGCGTCAAATCTGTAACCACAGATGTACCCACATACGCGGCAAACAACAACGGCAACAGCAAGTTGAATGCCCTTTTTTTATCAGAAAAATACAGCGGCATTAACGTAGCGTACGCCAAATTGTAAAACAGCACAAATGCCAGCACCCGCACGGTAATGACCAGATAGTAGCCAGGTAACCGGTCGCTCGTATTACCAGTAAAGGCGAAGATGGACCAAATGCTGATCCAAATAGCGGCTTGCAATAAAATGGGCATTGACTTTTTCATCGGCACAAAGTTCGCCAAAATTTTGATGCCTCCCAGACCTTCGCCAAGCGGTTCGCCTATACATTTTGGCGGTTCATCGGGACATCCTGTTTAGCTATTTTTTTAAGCCCATTTTTGCAACGCAATCCATGAATCACGCAGGGCATCACCTGACAAAATTAACACCATCATGCAGAAATCAATTTTTTTCGCAGTTTTCATGGCCCTATTGGCTTACACTCCATTGGCCGCGCAAATACCACAGGGCGGATTTTCCGGTGGCGGCGGCAATTTTGATCCTTCTAAAATGCAAATGGGCCAGTTGTACGGCAAGATCGTTGACGAAGCAGGCAAAGGCGTTGGCTTCGCTACGGTGCAGTTGTTTGGAAAAAAATTCAACCCTCAAAATCAGTCGCTCACCGATACCTTGTGGGCAGCCCAACTGACGGAAGACAACGGCGATTTCAACTTAGAAAAGCTCCCTGTTGTCGGCGAGTTTGAGTTGGTGATCTCATTTTTAGGTTATACAGAAATTCGCCAAAAAGTGGACTTTGGCATCAAGCCGCCCCAGATGCAGCCAGGCAGCAACGCGCCTGCTGGCCCACCTGCGGGCGGCAGCTTTCCCGGCGCAGGTATGGGTGCGGGAAATTTCGTAAAAGACCTGGGCAATATTAAACTGCTAGAAGGTGTGACGACGCTCAATGAAGTGGTAGTAACCGGACAGGCTTCCACCACAACGCTGGCCCTCGACCGCAAAAGCTACCGCGTGGACAAGGATTTAACCTCAGCCGGTGGCACGGCACAAGATGCTTTGAAAAACGTCCCTTCCCTTTCCGTTGATCTCGACGGGAACGTCACCCTGCGCAATGGCTCACCTCAAATATTTATTGACGGTCGCCCGACGACGCTTTCGCTCGACCAAATCCCGGCAGCGGATATCGAGAGTGTAGAAGTGATTACCAATCCCTCTGCAAAATTCGACGCTGGCGGTGGCGCAGCGGGTATTGTCAATATTGTGTTGAAAAAAGAAAAACGAGTTGGCTATAACGGCAACATCAGAGTAGGTGGCGACTCCCAGGGCGGCTATAATTTCGGCGGCGACATCAATGCCCGACAAGGCAAAGTCAATATTTTTGCCTCCGGCATGTACAATCAGCACAAAGGCAGCGGTGAAGGCATGACCGCCCGCAGCAATTTCTTTGGCGAACCCCTATCGAATGTCACGCAAACGTCCAATAACAATATGAACGGCCTTTTCGCCAACGGACGGGTAGGTCTGGATTATTTTATGGACAACCGCAACACCTTGACTTTCAGCGGCATGCTGATGCGCGGCAAATTCCAACCCACTGATGCCATCACCACAAGTACCGACCTGCTTTTCCCGGGCAATACCCTGACCAGCAGCTACCTGCGCACCAGCGATCAAGACCGCAACTTCCGAAACCTGGGCACTTCTGTACAATTCAAACACCTCTTTCCGAAAAAAGGCGCCGAGTGGACGGCTGACCTGAATTACAACCGGGTAAAATTTGAAGGCGGCAGTACCTATAGGACTACTTACGATGATGGCCTGGAAACCCGTGAGAAACAAGAAGCGCTGGGGCAAGGCAGTTTCATCACGCTTCAAACGGATTTTGTCAACCCAATTGGTGAGCATGCAAAACTGGAAGGCGGCTTGAAAGCAACGATGCGCGACAATAAAAACGACAACGCCAATTTCATCTTCAGCGATACCGATAGCGACTGGCAGCAGGTTGCTCAGATTTCAGATCATTATAAATTTGACGACGACGTATATGCGGCCTATATCCAGACCAGTTATCAGAAGGGCGGTTGGGGCATACAGGCCGGACTCCGGGCAGAAAGCAGCGTTTATAAAGGCGCACTGACCGACCGGGATTCTTCCTTCACCATTGCTTATCCGATTAGTCTGTTTCCCAGTGTGTTCCTTACCCGCCAGTTGAATGAGGACGGCGATCAAGTGCAGTTGGCTTATACCCGCCGGGTGAATCGTCCGAATTTCTTCCAGACTATGCCTTTCACTGATTTCTCCGACTCATTGAATCTGCGTCGTGGCAATGTGCAGTTGCGCCCAGAGTTTACCAACTCGTTGGAATTGTCCTATCAGAATATTTTCTCTTCTGGTCACAACTTGCTCGTATCTGTGTATTACAAACAGGCTTCCAACCTCATCACCTCTTACCAGTTCACAGAATACAACGAAGACCTGAACAAAGAAGTGGTCATTACTAGCTTTGCCAACGGCAATAGCGCAGCAGCTTATGGTGCAGAACTGACTTTGAAAAACAGCTTTTTTGGTTGGCTCGACCTCACCCACAACCTCAACGTGTATCAACAGGAAGTGGATGCCACGAATGTGGAAAATACTTTGGAATTGAGCCGATTGAGCGCATTCTTGAAGGAAGTTGTACAAATCAAGCTTCCTTCGGGCTTTACCCTTCAATTCAACGGTGAGTACCGCACCAAGGCATCTTTCACCCCCGTAACCAATAACGATCCTTTCCGCGGAGGCGGCTTTCCAAGCCAAAACACCGCACAAGGTTATACCAAAGCTTATTGGTTTGTGGATGCCTCTGTGCGCAAAGATTTGATGAAAAATAAAGCCTCGCTCACGTTGAGCATGCAGGATGTTTTCGCTTCCCGCGAAATGGGCTCTTATACCGTCACCGATTTTTTCACACAAGACACTTATCGCTTGATGAATCCACAAATGGTACGCCTGAACTTTTCTTACCGCTTTGGCAAAATGGATACGGCTCTGTTTACCCGCAAAAATAACCGGGTAAATATGCAGGGTAATGACATGATGCAGTAATCGAATCCATCAGGCGGCGTTCTAAACAGCGCCGCCTGATATTTTTTACATGGCAAAATCCATTTGCCGATGCATCCAGCGGCCCCGGGTAAAATCGGGAAATGGCATAGGCTGGCTACCCGCAGCTATTGATTGTTCCGAAAGCGGGGTGATGGCCAGCCAAGTCGCTGCATCATAAGCATCGAAAGGTGGTACTCGATTTTCTTTAGCGCATTCGACAAAATCATTGATGAGGAACCAGTCCATGCCACCGTGCCCGGCGCCTTCGGCTAGCGGTTCGTATTTTTTCCAAAGCGGATGGTCGTAAGTTTCAAAATACGTTTTTGTGGACTCCCAGCGGTGAGCCGGGCTTTTGCCCTCGATGTGCAGGGACTGATTGACATCCATCCACAACCCTTTGGTGCCTTGTACGCGGAATCCCAGCGAATAGGGGCGCGGCAAGTTGGTATCATGGCTCAATAGCACACTTTGCCCTTGGCTGGTTTTGATCAGTGTCGTCACTACATCGCCTAAGCGAAATTCGATCTGCGCATTGGGGTGTTGCGGCCCGCCCTTGGGGTGATTGACGATGTACTCGTGCAGCCCGCGCGATTGCGATGATATGGACGTGAGGTATAAAAAGCGGTTGCCCCGGTTGATGTGGAGGTATTGGGCGAGGGGGCCTACACCATGCGTCGGGTACAAATCGCCGTTCCGGTAAATGGAATGATGGGTGCGCCATTGCGCTTCGCTAAATCCTTTGTCGCCGAAATCGACCCCACTGTCATAGGGCGTTTTGCCATCGTTGAACTTCACTCCCCGCAGATCGTGTTGATAGCCGCCTTCTAAATGTATCAATTCGCCAAACAAATCTTGCCGCACCATATTGAGCACGGCCATCACATCGCGCCGATAACATACATTTTCCAAAAAAAACAGATGGGATCCGGTCGCTTCATGGGTATTGACCAATTGCCAACATTCGTCAAGCGAAAAACCGCCGCATACTTCCATACCAACGTACTTGCCCGCTTGCATAGCGGCTATGGCCATTTCAGAATGCCAGCGCCAAGGCGTTGCTATGAGTACCGCATCCAGGGTTTCATCGTCCAGCATTTGCAAGTAATCCTGTTCCCCCAAGCCGATGACTTTAGGAGCAGGCTTAGACATTGATTTAAACAAGTCCAGGCTGCTGTCTATCATCTGCTGGTTGATGTCGCAAATGGCGGTGATTTCGCAGTCGTCGCGGCGCAATAGTAGGTCAATATGGCCTTGCCCACGCAGTCCCGTTCCGATAACGCCGACATTGATTTTGGATTTGGATAGCCCGCTTTTTGCAATAGCCGGAGCAGTAAAAGCCGTCGTACCTGTACCTGCTAAGCCAATTCCGGCTAAGGTAGAACGCTGCAAAAAGTCTCTTCGGTTGAGTTGATTGGTCATCTTGTTTTTGATTAGAGCTGGGCCTAAATTTGAACCGCAAAGCGGCTATATATTAATGCCCTTAGTTTAGATAATAAGCATGAAATTTTTCCAAAAAAAACAAAAGTCCTTCTTTCGAGAAGCGAATTCTGGTGCCTTTCCGATCCTTGAAAACCACCCTTTTGTCTGCATCAATGGTAACACTGGCGTGGGAAGTCGCATTGCGCATCAGTTCCAGTACAAAACCCAGTCGCGGTTGTTTGCGGATGAATTCCTGGGGCATATTTAAAATCTGAAAATCGCCCCATTCATCGGCCTTGATTTCGTATAGGGCGTATTTTTTCTTGCGTTGGTTTTGCATTATTTCCCAGGGATACACCACCAAGCCATATAAATACACCATCAAAGTGGCCGCCCCGCTTTCGTACGGAGCTGCTGAATCATTTACTTTTTTCCAAAAATCAGCAAGCGACACTTCGGGGTTTGTCCTCAGGGTATCTTCAAAGGTCTGCAATAAGCGCAGGTTGAGTACAGATTGCTGAACGATGTCTTTTTGCAACATAAGCGTTTAAATAGAAGGCACTAGCCTTTCATTCCTGAAAAAGTTGAATGGTATAGTCTAACAGCGCTGTATCGCCCACTTTGCCATGGCCGGGAATCACCATTTTGGCTTGACCGAATTGCGCCTTCACGCGTTGCACGGTAGCTGGCCACGCCTCGACGTTGGCATCCGCCAAATGGCCTTTTCCCGCCTTCAGTGCTTTGATCAAACAGCCGCCAAAGAGGATTTTCTCGCTGGGAAAATAAGCCACGATATTGTCTCGGGTATGCCCTTCACCGACAAAGGCCAACTGAACCTTTTTCTGTCCTACACTCAAATCCCGCGTACCTTCAAACCCATTTTGAGGTACTGTCGCATCCTGGCCGGCTGCCAATTCCAGGGTTTTTTGATAGGCATAGGAAGGAATCCCATGCTGGTGAAAAGCATGCAATCCGCCCAGGCAATCCGCGTGAAAATGGGTCGGCACGATGGCTTTGACCTGGCTCTGCTGCTCCTTTTCGATCCATCGGATCAGTTCTAAGGATACTGTATCATTATGGGGGGTATCCAAAACTATTGCTTCACCATGATCGATGACAATCATGCCATTACAGGGTACCAAGCCGAAGCTTTCCGTTTGCAAAAAAGAAGTATGGATATACGTATGGGGGGCTATTTTTTCTATGACCAAGCTATCAGTTTGGTAAACGGGCACCACCAATTGAGCTGTTTTACAACTGCACATTAAAAGGAGAAGGCCAAGCAGGGGTATCAGTCGATGTTTCATGGATTAAAAATAACTGCTTTTCGCTTTTTAGCAAAAAACAAGTGCTATTTGTGTAATTATCCCTGCGCTTGCATCATAGCTCCAAAAAAAACAATCATGAAAAGCTTACACTTCTTTTTACTGTGGCTTGGACTGCCACTATGGCTACAGGCAACTGACCCCGTCAAAGAAATTTCTACAAAAATTGCTGCTGTTACGGTTTTCCAACAAGGCGCACAATTGATACACAAAGGGGAAGCCTATATCCCGGCTGGTCGCAGTTTGTTGAAATTTACGGGACTTTCGGCTCAGTTGAATGCCCAGAGCCTGCAATTTTCGGCAACGGGCAATTTCACCATTCTTTCTGTCAATCATCAGGTCAATTACCTGACAGCGCCCATCCCCAATGAAAAAATCACTCAGCTCCAAAAAATTCAGGATCGTTTCAATAAAGACTTGAGAACAGAACAGGCGCTACTTCAGGTCTATCAGGAGGAAGAAAACCTGCTGCTGACGAACAAAGAGATCGGAGGTCAGCAAAATGGCGTCCCCATCGACAACCTGAAAGCAACCGCAGCCTATTTCCGGGAACGGCTCACTGAAGTAAAAATGGAAAAACTGAGCATCAGCGACCGGATCACCATTTTACAGGATACCATCAATCGCTTGCAATTGCAGTTGCAACAGTTGCGCTCGCCAGGCGGCCAACAAGCCGTAAGCGAAGTGCTGGTAGCCATCGATGCCGAGCAAGCTGGCAATAGCTCGTTTGTATTGGAATATTTCATGGCGCAGGCGGGCTGGTTTCCGCTCTACGACCTGCGGGCTGAATCCATTGACAAACCTGTGCAACTCAAATACAAAGCCAAAGTCTATCAGCAAAGCGGCATCAACTGGGACAAAGTGGCCATTAAATTGTCCACAGGCCAGCCTGCCCAGCAACAGGTTTTCCCGGTTTTGTACCCCTGGTGGTTGCAACTTTATACACAGCCCGGATACAACCTGAACGGCCTGGATGCTCGTGCGGAGCGAGCTACTGATGATGAGAAGATGTTTAATGAGGTACAAGTCAGCAGCTATGCAGCCCCACCGTCCGTACAGGTAGAAGACCGCGCTACAAGTATCGAATTTGTCATCGACATTCCATACGATATACCGACAGATGGCCAACATTATGTAGTTCAAATTGCGACAGAGAGCCTCCCTGCTTCTTATGAATATTATTGCGCCCCCAAGCTCAATCAGGCGGCTTTCTTAACGGCCCGACTGACCAATTGGGAGCAGTACAACCTGCTTCCCGGTGAGGCCAATTTGTTCTTTGAAGGGACTTACCTCGGTAAAACCCAGATCAACCCACAAGCCACAGGCGATACCTTGGCCATTTCTTTGGGTAAAGACAATAACATCGTCGTCAAAAGAACCAAGGATACCCAATACAAAGACAAGGCTTTCATCGGCGGCAAACAAACCACTACCATTGGCTGGACGATTGAGTTGCGCAACAAAAAAAGACAAGGCATTCACATCATCGTGGAAGATCAGTACCCCATCTCTACTACCGATCAAATTGAGGTAGAGCTGGTCAAACACAAAAGCGCTAAAGTGAAAAAAGAAGAAGGCAAATTGCGCTGGGAACTGGATATGAAGCCCGGCGAAAGCCAAACGCTCGGATTTGCTTATGAGGTGAAGTATGATAAAAAATTGCCGGTGGTGCTGGAGTAGGCGGCGGCTTTACCGGTAGCAGAGGGGGCGAATGGATAAACAAAATCGGGTAAAACCTCTAAATAAAAGTGTTTCTGTTGTATATTTGTTAAACAGAAAATTAAACACCAAATGAGTTATGCCATTCGCCCCGTTTTTTCCGGCCATGAAACTTTTCAGTGCCGCCATTTGTGGTTAAAAAAAGGATACGACTTTGTCAAGGCTGGAAAGGCTTTTAAAGAGGAAGATGCTGTTGTGGAATTAGGTGTTGGAAAAAACATGGTATCCTCAATCCGTTATTGGATGAGAGCATTTGACATTTTGGGTGAAGAGGACAATTTGACCCAATTTGCTCATTGGCTATTTTCAGATACAGGTAAAGACCCTTATCTCGAAGATGATGCAAGTCTATGGCTATTACATTACAACTTAGTTCGGAAAGGCTACGCAACTACTTATAGCTTGATTTTCAACGAATTTAGGAAAGAACGTATTGAGTTCAATAAAGATAGTTTCATCAAATTCGTCCAAAACAAATTTGATTCAAACATCTCTGTTAACACGATCGGCACAGACTTCGATGTTTTTTTAAAATTGTACGTCGGCACAGAATCTTCCAAAGACAATGAGGATGTTGTGGCAGGCATCCTTCCTGACTTGCGCTTAGTCAGGGTCATTCAACGAGAGAGACAACTGACTCTTTATCACATTGAGACAAGTGAAAAAGAAGATTTACCGGAAGAGGTTTTGCTTTACGCTTTATTAACCGATACTAACATCGGTTTATCTGTAAGTTTGGATGCGCTGGAAAAGGATTACAATAGCGTGGGTTCCATCTTTGCCATTAACCGGACGGGGTTAGTCCAGAAAATAGAAAATCTCTGCAACAGATATGACTTTTTGGTGTACAAGGACGACGCCGGAATACGTGAACTACAATTCAAAAACAAGCCAAAAGCTTACGAAATTTTGAACGACTATTATGCCTACTAAATACAATCCTTCCGTCAACATTCTTCGAGATAAGGATGGTGAAATAAATTACCTTCCAACACCAAACGCGGCTAGGGTTGCTGGGCTTATTTCGGAAAATCACAAAAATGGTATCCGAGCATTCAATATTATTGGTTCATATGGGACAGGCAAATCCGCTTTCCTTTGGGCACTGAATCGTACATTGCAGGGAAAACAGCATTTCTTTGACGTTGGAGGATTAGAAGCGTGCAAAGTTGAAGTTCTTACATTTGTGGGAGAGTTCCGTTCTGTTAGCGAGTTTTTTTTTCATCAGTTTTCAGTTGAAAATACAGCCCCATCATCAGAACAAGTTTTTGCTGAAATCTATCATCGGTATCACCAATTGGGCAAAAAAGAGGGTCTGCTTGTTCTCTTGATAGATGAGTTTGGGAAATTTCTCGAATATGCAGCCAAGCACAACCCAGAGAAGGAGCTGTATTTTTTACAGCAACTTGCTGAGTTCGTTAACGACCCTGTTCACAATATTTTACTTCTAACAACGCTACACCAAAATTTTGATACATATTCTTTTTCCTTAAATGAAGCGCAAAGGCAAGAATGGTTAAAGGTTAAAGGCAGGTTTAGAGAAGTTACTTTTAATGAGCCTGTTGAACAGTTGCTTTTGTTGGCGGGTGAAAGGCTGAGTCAAATGGCTGAGTATCAGCCAAACGAAGAAAATGTAGCCACAATTGCTGAATTATATGTGCAGTCAAAGGCTTTTGCGCTGAATGCAGGCTTTGCGTCAAACCTAGCGTTAAAGCTATTTCCATTGGATTTGTTTTCCGCTTCCGTAGCAGCGTTGGCCATGCAGCGATATGGACAAAATGAAAGGTCCCTCTTTTCCTTTTTGGAAGACACCAATTATACAGGCATTCATCGGCGATATGATGAAGACCGTAATCCATTTTTTAGCCTTGCCGATCTTTTTGACTATCTGATTTTCAATTATTATAATTACATAAACTCAAAATACAACCCAGATTTTTCAGCATGGTCGGGAATAAAAAACGCCTTAGAACGAATCGAAAACGAGATAGAAAACCCCAATTTTGTATCTAACTGCCATAAACTGATTAAAACAGTTGGCCTCTTGAATATTTTTTCATTCAGGGGCGGTAACCTAGGTGCCGAATTTTTGACAAAATACCTTGTGAATTGTTTGGGCATAAAGGAGGCATCTTCAGTTTTGGAAGCTTTAGTTGAAAGGAAAATTCTCCTTTATCGGAATTACGAGAAGCGATTTGTCATTTCCGAAGGAACGGATGTGGACATTCAATCGGAATTATTAAAAGCGGGAGATCAAGTTGGAGATATTGGAGATGTGGTCAATCTCCTCAAAAAGTATTTTATTTTTCCGGAGGTATTTGCAAAACAACATTACTATCAAACCGGAACGCCCCGGATTTTTGAATTTGTGATTTCACAGCAACCTGAGTCCAATCTCCACACCACAGATGACACCGATGGCTTTGTCAATCTGATTTTTAATGAAAGATTGACCGTTGAAAAGGTTAAAGAAGTTTCCAAAACCCAACCCAACAAGGCCGTCATTTATGGATATTATAAAAATGCCGCTGCCATACGGGATTTACTTCGGGAAATAGAAAAGACCAGAAAAACCAAGGAGAATGTGCCAAAAGAAGACCGGGTAGCCCAACGGGAGCTTGATTTTATCAAACAGCACCAAGAATCGCTGCTCAATCACTATATCCTGAGTAATCTTCACAATAAGACAGAAGAAGTTGTCTGGATTTTTAATGGCGAAGTTCAGCGGATCCGATCAAAGCGAGAATTTAATACTTGTCTTTCAGCAATCTGCAAAGCCGTCTATTCCAACGCACCCCATTACAGGAGTGAATTGGTCAACCGAAGTAAACTTTCTTCTCAAATCCATACCGCCAAGAGGGCTTATTTGAAGCACTTGGTGAATTATTGGACTGATGAAAACTTAGGATTTGATAGGGACAAATTTCCCCCTGAGAAGACGATATACTTGACACTTCTTCGTGAAAACAGCTTAGTCTATGATCCATCGAATCCGCTTGCGCCGATAACTTTAGCGGAAGGCTCATCTTTCCACCCGTTATGGCAGTTTGGTGAAACCTTTTTGGAGAATGCCAAGAAACATCGTTACCCGCTTTCAGAGTTTTCCGATGCGCTTACAAAGCCTCCTTTCAAATTGAAGCAGGGCTTAATCGATTTCTGGCTACCGACCTTCCTTTATTTAAAAAAGGATGAATTTGCCTTGTTTGGGGAGGGGATTTACATTCCCGAACTAAGCGAAGCAACCCTAGAGCTCATAGCAAAGCGTCCGCAAGACTTTACTGTCAAAACTTTTGATATGGAAGGGGTCAGGTTGGAAATCTTCAATCGCTACCGCAACTTCTTGAACCAAGGAACGAAGGAACAGGTTAATAACCAAACCTTCATCGAGACTATAAGGCCATTCCTTACTTTTTATAAAAGCCTACCCGAATATGCAAAACGCACCAATCGCTTGCAAAAAGAAAGTCTTGCTGTGAGAGAAGCTATCGCTACGGCGACGGATCCAGAAAAAACCTTTTTTGAGAGTCTCCCAAATGCTTTGGGCGTTTCATTGCAACATTTGAAAAAAACGCCACAAGCATTGTCGGATTATATTGAACGGCTACAAGATGCTATACGGGAAATCCGCTCCTGCCACGCTGAGTTGGTCAACCGATTTGAGTCGTTTATCACTTCAGAGGTTTTATATGAGCCGCTAGATTTTGAAGCATATAAAAACAAACTTCGCAGCCGCTTTGCAAAAGTGAAGCAACACTTGCTGCTGCCACACCAGAAAACGTTACTCATGCGCCTCGCCTCCGAATTGGACGACCGGAATGCTTGGCTTTCTTCTATAGCGCAGGCAGTTGTCGGTAGAACACTCGAAAACCTTCGGGATGAGGACGAGCCGCTGCTATTCGAGAAATTTAAGGACACCATTTTGGAATTGGACACGCTGACCCAAATCGCCGCAACGGACTTGGATGAAACAAAAGAAGAAGCCTTTGGCTTAGAAATCACTACCTTTGAGCTGGTAGAGAAAAAAATACTTCGTTATCCCAAAAAGAAAAAAGGCGAAATCAACCGCTTAGAGGAGGCCATTAAGACTCAGTTGGGCAACGACAAAACTCTAAACATTGCAGCATTAGCTAATCTTTTAAAGAATTTGCTGAAAAAATAGCTACATGAAAGTACGTCACGTTTTAGGAATATCCGGGGGCAAAGACAGCGCAGCCTTGGCGATTTATATGAAAACCAAGTACCCTGATTTAGATATTGACTACTATACTTGTGATACAGGGAAGGAGTTGGATGAGACTTACCAACTCATTGAAAATTTAGAAGGTTTTTTGGGGAAGAAAATCACTAAGCTTAAGGCTGTTGAAAATAGCCACCTTGACCCATTTGATTATTTCGTGAAATTTAAAGGCTACTTTTTACCTTCTTCATTAGTTAGGTGGTGTACGAAGTCTCTGAAATTGGAACCTTTTGAGCGCCATATAGGTAATGATCCAACTGTCTCCTATGTAGGAATTAGAGGAGATGAAGAAAGGGAGGGGTATATTTCCACGAAATCCAACATTCAATCTATCTTTCCATTTCGCAAGAATATCTGGAGCGATGAAGTTATAAAAAAAGCATTAGTTAATTCAAATGTCGAAAGAATGCTTGACCTGTTTTCAAGTATAGATTTGGAAAATCGAAGTGCCAGATTTTTGGAATTGCTTGGGCAACCTATCAAAATTGATTTCCCTATGCATCAAAAGCATAGTCTTTTATTAGATTTAAACGTCCGTGACTTTAATAGATTGGTATTTGCGTTTTTAAAAGATACGGACTACCCACTTTCTTTGGAGAATCAATTTCCATTAGTTGAAGACGACAGTAACTTAGTCAGGGATGACATATTTAGGCTGCTTGAAGAAAGCGGCGTAGGGATTCCTGATTACTACAAAAAGATGCCATTTGAAGTAAACGGTGAAAAAGGGGAGTATAGTCGTAGCCGCTCAGGATGTTATTTCTGCTTTTTTCAACAACGAATCGAATGGGTTTGGCTTTATGAACAGCACCCTGATTTATTCTTCCAGGCTATGGAATACGAAAAAGACGGTTATACATGGGGACAGAACGAGAGCCTTGCAGAATTAATAAAGCCGGAAAGAATTGAGCAGATTAAAATGGAGTTCATACAGAAAACCAAAGGGATTAAAAAACAGTCACCATTTTTATTGGACATTCTGGACGAAGTAGAAGAGGTAGGTTGTGCTGCATGTTTCTTATAAACTCATCAACCGTCATGGTAGAAACAAGAGAAGAACTTATCCGGCAGCGGGAGGCGCTTGACAAGCAGTTAGCCGAACTGGATAAGGACAAAGTTCGGTTTTCGGTTGACGCTGGCATTATTGATCGGCTTGGGCGTGAATTGATGGCAAAGCAGGAAACTGCTGTTTCGGAACTTGTAAAAAACGCCTATGACGCTGATGCCAATGAAGTTATTCTTCAATTTGTAAATACTGATGCCGTAGGAGGAACATTGATAATTGAAGACGATGGTCATGGCATGGATTTGGAAGCACTCCGCAAGGGGTTCATGCGCCTTTCCTCGACAGATAAAGTACACAATCCTGTATCACCTAAGTACGGGCGAAAGAGGGCGGGTAGGAAGGGCATTGGAAGATTCGCTACCCAGAGGCTTGGCAGCAGACTCACTATCATCACCCAAACCGAAGAATCTGAAACGGCTCTGAAAGTCATAATTGAATGGGACGATTACCAAATTGACCGAGACATCAATCTGGTTGCTAACCTGGTTGAAGAAATACCTAAACAGAATATGCAGGGAACAACCCTAATCATTGATAACCTTCGAGAAAATTGGACAACAGCCGAAATTCAAAGGGTATTTCGCTACGTTTCGGACTTATTGCAACCCTCTTACCTCTCTGACCGCTTGAAAAAAAGCGAGGTGGTTTTTGCGTCTCAAGAAGATAATTCATTTTCAGTCAATTGTCAAAGGAAAATCAACGAAGAGGTCGAAACGATTTCTGATATTGACAAGTCCTTTTTTGAAAAAGCGCTTGCCGTGTTCGAGGGATTTGTTGATATGTCAGGAGAAGGGTTTTGCTCGGTTACCAGCAAAAGTCTTGGTATTGACTCATTGAACAACTTAATCTCAATAAGTGCAGGGAAAAGTCGAGATAAGGTAGAGTTGTACAATCTGATTAAGGATGTCCACTTTAAAGCCTACTACTTTATTTACAATAGACCTGATTATTACGAAGGGCAAGGCATAGGGATTAGTTCAATCGAGTTGAAGCGGGTAAACGATTTTGCCCAAACGTCGAGCGGGGTAAGGCTTTACCGCAATGGGTTTAGGGTTCCTCCCTTCGGAGATGTTGGCGACGACTGGTTGGATATTGATGAAAGGGTGTCAATGCAATCTCATGCAAGACGGATTCCCATGACTAACAAAAACCTTTTTGGCTTTGTCGAAATCACTGATGAAAAAGGGCATCTGTTTGAAGAAACCTCAAGTCGTGAAGGGTTGATAAAAAATGAAGCCTTTGGTGAATTGGTTGACTTTCTAATTAAAGCATTTGACGCTTGCCGAGCACGAGTTGAGTCATCCATCGGCTTCACAGAAAAGAAGAAAAAAAGGGAGAAAAGGCAAAAGGCGAAAAGAGACCAAATAGAGCAGCTTAAAGGCATCAAAGATTTTATTGATTCAACTGAGGACGGACAGTCGAATACAACGGATGGGGAAGAGAAAGGAGAAAGATTTAGCCGAGAAGAAGCAAAGGCAGCTTTAGAAGAATTAGAGATTGTCCTTGACGAGCAAATGGACGAGATTGCCATGTTGCGGGTTTTGGCAGGAATGGGGCTTTCTATTGGGGAGTTTGTACACGAAATCAGGCAGTTTAGCCCTGCATTTGAAGGAGACCTACTGACTATGCTCGCTGCATACGCCGCGAACGATGAAATGAAGCAAGGATTAACTAGGCTTTCTCGCAACTTTGAGCAGTTTCAGTCTTATGCAGCTTACTTTGATGAAACTATCCGCAACAACGCCAAAAGAGAACTACGCCCAATTGAGATTCGAGATGTTGTGCGAGGCTTTGAAGATATTATCAGGCGGAATGCACTAAAAAACAATATTAAGATAGAATCTAATTTCATCGGGTACGATCTTTATACATGCCCTATGCACGCTTCAGAATGGAGTTCAATATTATTCAATTTCTACTCCAACTCCAAAAAAGCTATCATCAAAGCGGATGTCTCTGGTAAGATTTTGATTGTAGGCTCAGAAGATGAGGATAAAATCGTGCTTGAGTTTTCAGATAACGGCATAGGGATTCCGCCAGAAAATAGTGAAAGGGTTTTTGATGCCTTTTTTACGACTTCTACGCCAGCAGGAAGAGGGGTTTCACAAAATGAAGAATTGCTCGGTTCTGGACTTGGTTTGAAAATTATTTCAGACATTATAGAATCTTACGGAGGTGAAATTTTTGTTTCAAAACCTCCAGAAGGCTACAAGACTTGTATCAGAATTGAGCTACCCGAAGCGACCGAGGAACAAATCGAAAAAGAACAATATGTCTAACAGGTTTCTATACATTGACGATGCAGCACCTGATATCAGAAATGCCACAGCAAGTGGCTTGAGCAGTTCGGGATTTCTAATTGTGACTGCCGAAGAGCCTTTGGCTTGGGATACCAGAACAAGTCGCATATTGGGCAACATTGCCCAGATCGAGGGAGTAATCCTTGATTGGCGCTTGACAGAAGAAACAAATAGGACTGGAGTGGGTGTTGGAGGAACAGTTGTAAAATACAGTGCAGAAGCACTGGCTCAACACTTGCGTTTCTTGGCTACTGAGGGAGAGATAAAAGATATTCCTATTGTCCTCTGCTCTGCGAACCAAGGTTTTAAGGAGTATTACAGGCGAGACTCAACCGGACATAATTTGTTTGATGAAGTATTTGAAAAAAACGATTTTGCAGAACATCACGAAATTGTAGTAAGACAATTGAACTGTTTAGCAGAGGCGTACAAAATACTTCAGACAGAACAAGAGCTTTCCTTGGAATCCATTTTTGCAAATCCAACAAACATTGAGATAGATGTTCGACTTGCTGGTAATATTTCAACCTTTCTTGGCAACATGGTGCCGCACGAACTCATCGGATTCCTACAAAAAGAAATCATCAAAAAACCAGGAATCCTAATTAATGAGGACATTTTAGCAGCAAGACTTGGTATTGACAAAGATGCTTCTGATGAGTGGAACACCCTTCTTGAAACTGTAATTAACCCGAATTTGAAATACGAAGGTTTACTATCAGACGGTTGGACTCGGTGGTGGGCTGATGGGCTAATTCAGTGGTGGAAAAGAGACATTCACCCTACTCACCCTCAATTGAGAGCTGCAAAGCAGAGGGTAAAACTAATCAAAGAGAAGACAGGGGTACAAGGTTTAGTTCCTGCTGAAAAACTCAAATTTTGTGCTGAAAGCGAGTTTTGGACGGTTTGTGTAGCAACAAAAAAACCCCTCGCAACTTCTGAGGGGTTGCGTGTACAGGTGACTAACGAACAACCTTGGCAAGATGAACAGTATGTTTCCCTGTTCGCCATTTTGGAGAGAATCAACCACGACTCCTATAAACTGAATCCTATTGAAAAGGAACGCCTTGCTAACCTCAAAAGAATGCTGAAAGCCTAATGGGTAAGAAAACAACCTTTGCCGATGTAAAAGGAGACCTTGTCACCCTACAACGCCTGTTGAGTAAATACTTTGCAGAAAACATCCTTAATGTTCAAGGTATAGAAAAAGCAATTACTCAGTTGACCCAAACCAGAAATGGGAAATTATGCTTTGAGGATGCAAAACTCGAGTTCATTAACTTGAACCTTGGGAAGGATATTCGCCCTATTTTGGACTCTGAACAATATAACACAACCGTACTTGAGCTTAGGTTTACCAAATTGGAGTGGTTTTCTTATCCCTCACAACCAATTAATGACCCTATTAATAATTTTGAATTGCAGTTGATTTTGAAAATTAAAGATACTGAGAAGTTATTAGCAAAAAGTGCTTGGCACTTTGAAAAGCATCCAGACAAAAAAGATGATGGCACTCCAGAGGCAACACCCGAGTTTCATCACCCTCTCTACCATCTTCATTTTGGTGGTTATGAATTGACTGATGATGAAGATATTGAATATGGCAACATTATGGTTATAGAAGCCCCTCGCATCATGCACCCACCATTGGACATGGTACTTGCTATTGATTTTGTGCTGAATAACTTTTATTCTTGCCAGTCCTTTATGGGCTTGATAAGTGAACCGGACTACATTAGAATTGTAAGAAATGCCAGAGAAAGATTTTGGAAGCCTTTTGCTTTCGGTTTTGCATCAAACTTCACTACGAATCACAACTTCCGTTCGGAGAGTCAAGTTTCCGTTGTTTCTACCTATGCCAAAAATCTTATCACCTATTCTGAAACCCATTAATCATCTTCCAGTAAAGTCAAGAAACAAAACTCATCATCAAAGAATGACGGTTCTTGTTTTAATCTGGTTTGAATGAGATCAAACCCGCCGTTGGCATATTCCTCTAAAAGTTTACTAAGCCCCGTCAATTCTGCTTCAACTTTCTTTTCCTCCATTTCTTCCAACTCATTCAAGTCAAGGTTGGATTTAGCCAAAAGCGCCATCAGGATGAAATTTGATATTTCAGTGGGTTGCCAACTACTAATCTTAATAAATTCCTGAGTGTCCATTCCTTCTACTGGAAGACGGTAATCTTTCCGCAAGCCTAATAAGGCAGCGTACATAAACAGTTCGTAAACATTTGAAAAGTATTTACCGCTCTCATACTTGCCTTCTTCGTCTCGCCCGCCGACATAAGCAAAGCTATTGACTACCGATTCCCGATAAGCCTTTGGGTATTCTGGGCGCTTGTCGCCAAATCGTTTGATAAATTCCATTTTGCTCAGATTTTTGTAATGATAGTTTCCAAGTCATTCCGATTATCCCGCCCGCCTTCCGGCACAGATGGCTCGATGATATAGACTTTACCTAATTTTTCTACCTCCTTGAAAAGTCGCTCCCGCAAGGCGAGATTCAGGTAAAACTCCTTGCTCATAATTATGCTTTGAGAAAACACCTCGCTAACCGTTCGACAAAAACCGATGGTGTAGTTCTCTGTGAATTTCGAGGTCGGGGCATCGGAAATGAGTGGGTACAACTGCGTCGCTGCGGTGCTTTTTTTAGCAGAAATGATTGCCATAATGACCGACATCTTGATGAGAATGATGTTGGAATCGTTGATAGAGTGCATTTCCCGCCCTTCGCTGTCGTGTATCTTGGGCATATAGTTTCCATTGGGCTGCTTGACCAAGCTGATTTGCCCACGTACCGCCTTATTTTCGGAAGTCATGGCGGTATAGTGCTTGTTGGCTTCTGCTTCCAATTGGCGAATCAGGCGATTGAATACTCGCTCCCGGGTGGAAGTTGCAATGGTCTTAAAGTCCTCCAATACTTCAACTTTTTCCATGAGCGTAGGCGAAATCTGCCCCTTCGTCAACCCTTTCAATTCACGGTCAATTTCTTTGATGCGGTTTTTTGCCTGCTCTATTTCGTGTTCGCAAGTCTGAATTTGCTTGTCAAGTGAACGGATTTTTTCTTGCTGCCCCTTGAACTCGTTCAGGATATTCGCTGACTGCGGCGAACTGATCGAAGAAGTATTGATGAGTTCCTGAATTTGGCTTCGGATATGGGTAAGCTGTTCGTTCACCTGACTTCTCCGTTGCCGGGTCTTGTTGATATTGTCGAACAGCTCCCGGATTTCTTCGTCGGTGTCCGCCATGCGGTTTTGCATCCGCAAACCGTTTTGGTACAGGCTCTTGAATTCTTCCTGAAAATTGTGCTTCGCCAATTGTGTAGTTTTAGTTTGGGCAGGCTTTGGTTCTTTGTACTCCAACAACTCTTTGATTTTCAACCAAGGCTCGGAATTGGTCAAGGCTTCCCGGTCGCAAACAAGACAACGTTGTTCTTCGAGCATCCATCGCACATATTCAGGTTCAGGAACGTTCTTTGGCAACCGCATTTGCAAGGTCTTGATTACTTCGTTCTCAATTTCGACCCGCTTTTCTTGCTCGACCTTTTTCTCCAATAGCCTTTTCTCATAAGTACCAAACTTCTCCTCGTAAAGTTTTACTAAATGTTCAGTGCCTTTCACTGCCCAAAAGCGATTGAACAAGTTTTTGTTGACCGACAGCACAAGCCGTTTTAGGTCATCGTCCAATCTTTGAAGGTCGATAGTCACTTGCTTTTCCTCTCGGTTCAACGTCTGTATCTTTTCGGCAGCATCGAACTGACCTTGTAATTCATCCTGTCGTTCCTGAGCGTATGTCAGTCCTTCATTAAAATCTTGCAATTCTTTTTCCTTCCGTTCGATGGTCTTTTCAAGCCTGGTCTTTTCATTTTCCAAGCCATCACTCTTGCCGTTATCAATGCTCAGGCGGCGACGCTCTTTTCGCAATTCATTGTCGGCGCTCTCGAATGCCCGTTTCGAGACGTTCACAAAAAAGTCAAACTCCTTGATATCGGAAAGGACATTGATTGCATCGGTGAGGGTTTCTTTGTTTTTGAAATCAATGAGGCTATCTACCTGCTCGCCTTGAAACCACACGTAAGGCATAATGTCCGAAGGAAGGATTTTCCTAATAATCATTTTAATTTCGGAGGGGTCTTTCACCAATTTGGCGGTGAGGTATTTTTCTCTTTTGAAAACGATGCGGATACTTTCCGAAGGTTCACGCCACTTGTATTCCGATTGATTGCCCGTGTCTATCCGAGAAATGGAATAGGTGCGAGCAATCGTGTATTCTTCATCCCTCGAAGCGTTGTAAATAACAACCTCGACGATAGTTTCCACTTCTCCTCCTGATTCGCAAAGAAACCTAGCCTTGTCCGACACCAATTTACCTTTTACTTCATTAGTCCTGCGCATTTTTCGCTCGGTCGAGTCGAAAATTTCATCGTAAAGTACCCAATAGAAGGCATCGTAAAGTTTGGATTTACCTGCACCATTGTCACCGATGATGACGTTCAGCCCTTCGGAGAATTCGAAGATTTTTTCACCGAAGTAGCATTGGAAATTGGTTAGCGTAATGGATTTGATGAGCATAGCTTGGGGTGTTTATTTCATGAGCATACTGTTCAGGTTTCGAGAGATAGTTTCTTCCGAGTCGCCATTTTGCTTTTTCAAAATGGCTTGCTTCATGGCATCAATCAGCTTGCTGCCTTGGTCAGTAAACTTCCAAGCCATTGCTTTTTCCTTGCTGATGCCATACTTGGTCTCGATGAGGTCATCTTGCAAAAATTCCCTGAGTAAATCTTCGTTTGTCATTGGGTCAAAAGTTCTTGATGAATGGTGAATAGATTGAGTTCGTAAGCCTTCCCCAATTCTTCCAATGCTTGTAAGGTATAGTGCTGGTTGATGGACATGAAAGCGAAGTGCGCCACCCGCTCCAATTCCTTCTTCACCATGTTTCTTTCCATGTTGTAGGTCTCTTCGTTGACTTGCCCTGACAGATCAGGTTCAACAACTAAGTCATGGATGATAGCCAAGTGCTTATCCGGGTGCTGACGCAAAACCCGTCCACGTCGCTGAATGAATTGACGGGGGTTGCCCGTACTGGAACAAAACACGGCAAACTCTGCTCGTGGGATATCCACCCCCTCATCGAGGCATTTCATGGAAGCCAAGACATGAATTTCACCGCCTTGAAATTGCCGCAAAACTTCCTTGCGGTCGGGCGTCGTACCTGTGAAAGATGCCACCAAGATTTTCGGGTGTATGCTCCCAATGGCTTGCGTATATTGGTTGATGAGCCGTAAATCTTGCGGGGCTTCAACAAATACGTCGTCATCATTTTGGGCAAATCCTTCGGGTACATATATAAAGGTGAATTTTAGGTTGCCTTGCTCGATGAACTGACGTTTCAAAATCTCATGGGTCGTCCCCAATTTGATTTCCGCCTTTTGCACAATGCGCTTTCTTGCCAAAAGCAGTTTTTCTACCAAGTCGGATTTTTGATGCTCTCCCTTCTTGTGGTCATAGAGCTTCACCAACTTTTTGGAAATCTCGATGTATCTGCCCAACTCGTCTTCATTCAGTGGCACCAAATGCGGGAAATATCTATACTGACAGAGTACCCCTTCCTCAATAGCTCGTTCCATACTAAAAGTGTAAGTATAAGGCTCGGCATCCTGAAAAAAGGTTTCCATAGCACCTGTTCCATAGGGATCGTAAATGCGCTTTGGTGTAGCTGAAAGTCCTATGCGCTTTTGCAAATGGACATTAGGCAATACCCCCAATACTTTGGGTGAGGCAATATTATGGCCTTCGTCAGCTATCAGAACTGTATCCTGCGGGAGTCTTCTAAAATAGGTTTGAAATTGCTCCCGGTAGAAGGTCGCGTAAGTGCAAATAATGATTAGTGAATGATTCCCCCCAAAGCGGATGGAAGTAAGAATCGTACTTAGTTCGGACTTCCATTCGTTTTTGGAAGAAACTTTGATGATGTTTTGAAAATTAAACGCTTTCGCTTCTTTTTCCCATTGTTCAACAAGCGCTATCGTAGGTACTAAAATAACGGCTCGGTAGTTTTTTTCAGGATTTTGCTGATATTCTTTGAGTACGCAGTTTAGCGAAGTAATGGTCTTCCCCGTACCCGTCGCCATAGCAAAAACGCCTTTATAGCCATTATTTATCCAGTTTTGGTAGGCTTCTATTTGATATGTTCTAGGGCCGCTAGGATAAGGAAATCGGGGTTCAGCAAGGTAGTTTTCAATTTCATCATGAAATTGATCAATCGTTTCCTGCAAATGAGGATTTTTATAAAGCTTCAACTTTTTTCTAAGTAATTGGTCTTCCTGTATAATCAATTCATTGAGATGCTTATTGCCAAATTCATTGTAAATGGCTACTTCTACATCCTGTATCGGGATATATTCTACAAAGTCCGCCTTTTCATGAAAAAGGTTCTCAAAATAGCTTTTATATTCTTCAATGGCATGAACATCTTCCTGCGACTTCCACGAACAACGAATACTTAACTCCTCAAGGTTTTCCAAAAAGCCACTTGCAGTAAAGTTACAGGAAGATTTGAACCTGATTTGATTTGTACCATCAGAAAAAAGGCCAGATTTGTAATGAGCAACCCCTTGGCCGGACTTTGGTCTTATTGCTCGGATTTGAATGCGTTTGGAGGAAATCAACCAAGCAAGACACTCAAAAAAGTGTCGTCCATATTCGTCCAAAGAGTATCTAAGTCTTCGTATATCTTCTACGCTGAAATTGTAAGTAGATTCGAAGGTATATTGACCTTTCAAAATTGCATTTTTATCCTGCTCAGAGAGGATGTGGTTGACTACCATTCTAACCTTTCCGCCATTGTTTAAAAACTTCGCAAAGCCCAACGAAAGTACATTGATGGCCGAGGAACTAAAATAGCCCAGCAACAAATCAAGGTAATTACTCTCCATGAGAGCGTCTAAGTGGAAGATTAAGGGTTCCCAATCGCTTCCGGTTCGATATTCACCTGATGTAGGAAAAGTTATCTTTTTGAGCATAAGGAAATATATGAACTTTATTTTTTACCATATCACTTTAATTATTCCTTTTAACATGCAATATACAATATTTAAAATGTGAAACTATTAATTTTTCATATTTTATTACAACAGTTCACGCTATTTGTAGCTTGGGTCAACGTGTTATTACTTCCTTGCTCTGTTCAGGGCGCTTAAAGCTTACTTTTCACATAAATTTGACAAATAAGATTGCTATATTTCTTAACTCCAACAGCCATCCTCCAATATCTACCCACTAAGCCCTATATTTGCGCAAAATTTCAAAAACATGGAATCATTGCAGCAAATCATAGAAGAAGCCTGGGAAGATCGCAGCAAACTGGGTGAAAAACCTGTACGCGAGGCGATCCACCACGTTGTCGAGCTATTGGATCAGGGGCAATTGCGGGTGGCAGTGCCAACTTCAACAGGGGAGTGGCAGGTCAACGAATGGGTAAAAAAGGCGGTGGTGCTGTATTTCCCCATCCAGCAAATGGAAACCATGGAAGTAGGGCCTTTTGAGTTTCACGATAAAATACCCCTCAAAAAAGGCTATGCTGTTAGAGGCGTTCGCGTAGTGCCGCACGCCATCGCCCGTTTCGGCTCCTTCCTGGAGTCGGGGGTCATCCTGATGCCCAGCTACGTCAATATCGGTGCATGGGTCGGCAGTGGGAGTATGGTGGATACTTGGGCAACGGTAGGTTCCTGCGCTCAAATAGGTCGCAACGTACACCTTAGTGGTGGCGTAGGCATAGGTGGCGTGCTAGAGCCGCCGCAGGCGGCACCGACGATCATCGAAGACGACTGCTTTATCGGCTCGCGTAGTATCGTTGTGGAAGGGGTTCGGGTAGAAAAAGAGGCCGTATTAGGTGCTAATGTAGTGCTTACCCAATCCACGCACATCATTGACGTTACTGGCTCAGCACCTGTTATTCACAAGGGGCGCGTTCCCGCTCGTTCGGTCGTTATTCCGGGAACCTATCCCAAAAAGTTTCCGGCAGGTACCTACCAAGTGGCTTGCGCCCTGATCATTGGCGAGCGCAAGGAGACAACGGATAAGAAAGTTTCTTTGAATAGTGCTTTGCGAGAGTATAGTGTGGCGGTGTAAGTTTCTGGTTTCAAGTATCAGTCTAGGCAATAGCTAGGTGTAGTTTCAAGTTTCAGGGCAGGTCAACTTGAAACCAGAAACTTGAAACCACCCGCCTTTCAGTCGGGCAGGAAAACCAGAAACCCTCAAACAGCGTTTTACCCAAATAATTGATACCTTTTATGAAATATTTGATTGTCGGGCTGGGCAATATTGGCGCGGAGTACGAAAACACCCGGCACAACATCGGATTCAAAGTATTGGAGGCTATGGCCGAGGCGGCTGGTGCCAACTGGAATGCGGAGAATCTGGGCAGTGTCGCCCAAATTAAACACAAGGGGCGCATCCTGATCTTGCTCAAGCCTTCCACCTATATGAACTTGAGTGGCAAAGCCGTGCGCTATTGGATGCAAAAGGAAAAAGTGGACAAACCCAATTTACTAGTGGTGCTGGACGACCTCAACCTGCCTTTCGGCAAACAGCGCCTGCGCGGTAAAGGCAGCGACGGCGGACACAATGGCCTGAAAGACATTGACCGCATGTGCGGCGGCAATGATTATGCACGCTTGCGGCTGGGTATTGGCAATGACTTTCCCACAGGAAGGCAAGTCAACTATGTTTTAGGAGCATGGACTGCCGAAGAAGAGCAACAATTGGGGGAAATCATGGAGCGAGCAAGTGAAGCCATCAAAGCCTTTGCCAGCATCGGCATCCAGCACGCCATGAATCAGTATAATAATTAGTGGACGGTGGTTAGTGGGTAAAAACGGGTCAGCCGAAAAGCTCCATAGCGATGTGATCGGCCAAAAAACGGCCCTTTTTGCTCAAGCGATAACGGCCATCCTGGGCTACAGCTTCCCCACTCAAAAGGTATGCCTGCATTTTTTCCAAAAAGGAAATTTCAAAATCAGGAAACTGCTGTTGGATGGTTTCCAAACTGACCCCCCACATGGTGCGCAAGCCCGTCATGATGTATTCGTTGTAGCGTTGGCCGTCTGTCAGTTGTTCTACTTCTATTAGTTGCAGGTATTGCTCGGCTGCGTTATCGGCCAGCAAGGCTTTTCTATAATGCGCATTATTGGCCTTATTCCACTGGCGGCTATGGCCATTGTAGGAGTGTGCCGATGGCCCAATACCGAGGTAGGGTTTGTTTTGCCAATAGGCGGTATTGTGGCGGGCATAGCGCTGCTGGCGGGCAAAATTGGAAATCTCGTATTGCTCGTAGCCCGCTTGTTCCGATGCCTCCATCAAATATTCCAATTGCCAGACCGCTTTTTCCTCATCTACTGGAGGCGCACTGCCTTTTTTTATAAAATGATGCAAAGCGGTGCCAGCTTCCACCGTCAAGCAATAGCAGGACAAATGGGGAATTGCCCGATCAAAAACGATTTGCAAATTTTTTTTCCATTGCTCATTCGAGGTGCTGGGTGCCGCGTAGATCAGATCCACAGACAGGTCGTCAAATCCGGCTTCGCGGGCTAAGTCCAGGCATTTCAACGCCTCTTGGGCATTGTGCGCCCGATTCATAAAGCGCAGGTCTTCGTCGGAAAAGGATTGAATGCCAATACTCAGGCGGTTGACGGGAGAGCGGCGCAGCGCCTGGAGTTTTTCAGGGTTTAGGTCGTCCGGATTCGCTTCGAGCGTGATTTCAGCACCGGGCAAAATATGAAAATGCCTATGGATGGCTTCAAAAAGGGCGTTTAATTCTGCTTCGTCGAGCAAAGAAGGGGTGCCACCGCCAAAATAGACCGAACTCAGGTTTTTATCTGACAAATAATCCTGTCTCAAATCCAGTTCTTTGACTATCGCCTGAATCATCTCCTTTCGGTTCTTCAGCGAAGTGCTAAAATGGAAATTGCAATAGTGGCAGGCCTGTTTGCAAAAAGGAATATGGATGTAGATGCCAGACATGGTTCAGGCTTCAAAGAAGGTGTTGATCAATTGCAGCAGCGCCTCGGGTTGCTCGGCATGCACCCAATGCCCCGCCCCTTTAACCGTATGCAGTTGTGCTTTGGGAAACAGCGTTCTGATGTGATCCATATCCTCATCTCGGATATAATCGGAGCGGTCACCTCGAACAAAGCTACAGGGCTTATCATAAGCCCAAGAGGAATCCACTGCGGCCAGAATATGCGAATAATTTTCAAAAATGACAGGCAGATTCATTTTCCATTCAAAGCCTCCTCCTTTTTGCCTGGATAAGTTTTTCATCAAAAATTGGCGCACATCTGGCTCTGCAATACGGGTAGCCAAGTGCGCTTCTGCCTGTTGTCGGTCTTCAAGATTGGCCAAATCCAAGGAGAATAGTGCTTCGAATATGGCTTGATGTCCCCCTGTATAAGTTTTAGGCGCTATATCCACAACCATGAGTTTTTCCACCATATCGCTGTGCTCTAAGGCAAATTCCATCGCTACCTTACCCCCCATAGAATGCCCGATGAGATATGCTTGGTACATGCCATGCGATTCCATGAAGTGCCGTAAATCTTCGGCCATGATGGGATAGTTCATGGCTGAATGATGGGGCGAACGGCCATGATTGCGCAGGTCAACCAGATAAACCGTATGGTTTTCGGACAGGCGACGGGCGACGGTTTGCCAATTGTCGAGTGTGCCAAAAAGGCCGTGCAATACGATGATCGGGTAACCTTGCCCTAATGATTTATAATTGAGATCCAGCATATTTAATGGGCCATTTTTGCCATCAGCGCTTGAGCGTTCATGGGCGGATTGCCCTCCATTTTTAATACATGAAAACGTACAAATAGCTCCTCTTTGAACCAGCCCATTTGGCGTACCTTCTCGATGACTTCCCGATGGGCGCTTTTGTAAGCATAAGCTTCCATTTGTTGGCAACTCTCCCAGATACTGAAGGTTACCTGTTGCACCAGAGGCCAATCGCCTACACCCATAGACAGGATACGCCCGGGTTTGTCCTCCACCGCCTGGCTCACACGTGGCACATGTCTCCAAAAGTGCCAGATGTAGCGCGGGTGTAAAGTAGCTCTGGTCAGCACGGCAACTGATTCATTGGCTTCCAGGGGTTCGAACACCTGAAAGGGTTCTTGTCCGCTCCATTGTCCTCGGCTATTGGCCGCTTCCAGATAAAAAGTCCAGGTATTGGCGCAACGACTTCGGAACGCCTCAAATATCGGATGTTTTTGCATAAAAGCCTGCGCATTTTCTTCCTTTTCCCAGGAACCCAAGAAGGCGTAAGTGTTCAAATTAGGCCATATACTAAAACCATTGCCCGCTCCAGTGCCCAACATTTTGCCAAATGTAAGCCCCTCTACCGCCGATAACTGCGGCGGCACCAACCCCATTTGTTTGAAAGCCCACCATTTGTTGGCAATTCCTTTGTATTCAAAAAAACTAAGCGTGGCTAGAGCAGACATAGTACGGATTTTGAATAAAGGAAACAAAGGCGGTTAGGATTGGTTCTGGAACAGAAGGCTTTAATTGCCAGTTCTCCGATCAAGATTTAACGAAAAACCTCAAAACAATCCAAGAAAGCAGCCATGTCTTCGGCGGTGTTATAGACATTGGGCGATAAGCGTATCGCATTGCCCCGGAAGGAGATAAACACCTGCCTTTTTTGGGCTGCTGCTTTTAGTTTTTCCAGATCAAAATGGCCGGGCAAACGAATGCCTACCAAGTGATGGGCACGCAGTGATTCAGGCGCACAGGAACAGCCCATATTTTGTAGCTCCTGCAAGGGCGCTGACAATAAGTTTTGGCAGTAGTCCTGGATGTGTTGCACGCCCCAATCGAGCAATTGACGGATAGCAGTGAGTTGCATAGGGGCTAAAATGAAATTGCTCTGCTCGCCAACGGAATACCGACTGGCCATTGGGCGGTATTCGCTTTGGTAGCGCACCAGATTTTGGAAATCTTCGCTGTGGAGGCGGTTGATCCAATTTTCTTCAATGGGATCGCCCCCGTCGAAAGCTTCGCCGTAGTAGGCCATTCCGAAACTATAGGGGCCCAAAAGCCATTTATATCCGGCGCAGATCAGGGCATCCGGTTGAATCCGTTCCACATCAAAGGGCAATGCGCCCACCGATTGGGTGCCATCCACGATTAGCAAAGCGCCCACGGCTTTGGTTTTTTGGCGAACGCGGTGTAAGTCGAACAAAGTGCCATCAGCCCAATGTACGTTACCGATAGCTACCATGGCCGTTTGTGGATCAATACTTTGCAGGAGGGCTTCGTTCCAGCTTTGCGTTCTGCCAGCATTTTCCAATGGCGCTTTTATTACTTGGAGCACGGCGTCGTTCTGTCGGGCTAGCTTTTCCCAGGTGTAGTAGTTGCTAGGAAATTGCTCTTCTACCAAGATGATCTTTTGTCCTTTGCTCAATTGGATATTTCGGGCGGCATTGGCGATACCGTAGGAAACAGAAGGGATAATGGCCACGCGGTTGGGGTCAGCGATGTTCACCAATTGGGCAAACGCCGCTTTTAGTTCTTGAATGGACTGGAAAAAATCGTCAATGCCCAGCAGGTAGGGACGATTTTTGATAGATAATCGCTCTTTGCCTATTGCTTCAACGACAAGCAATTGGGGAGACATGTAAGCGCCATTCAGGTAGTGAATGTCGTCGGGAAGGTCGAATAAGTGTTTTTGACAAGAAAGCATGGGTCAATTTGTGATGGTGGATGTTGAATGAGCACACTGCCTGCTTGATCTCTTGGGTAATCCCATTAAGGAGGATCAAGCAGGCAGCGCAAGCATCAAATTTATAAATCAATCATCCAAAATCAAAGATCAATTACCTGCTCTTCTAATTTTGTTTTACCTGATAAGAAACATCCATGTCCTGTAATACCGCATCCAGAATGGGGTCTTCGCCTTCCACATAGCCATCTTTGAGTTTGTGGCCGTAGAACGAGCCCAGTGTATTCCAGTAGCTGGCAGTCATGCCATTGCGCAATTCTTTGATGAGGTCGAACATGGGTTTATCCAATTCTCGCTCGATCATTTTGATCAATATCTTGCCCTGAGTTTTTGACAGGTTTTTCAGCGGATCGGTAAATTCTTCTTTCAGATCCTTGTGCAGTTTTTTGACGTATTTTTTGCGTTCTTTTTCCTTCATGTTTTCGGTGGCGTATTCCAGTTCGCGGAATATTTTGATGGCCTCCACGGCGTAGGGATACACTTTTACAGCATAAGCGCGATATTTGCGATAGCGCAAGTAATCTTCCCTGTTTTCAAATTCGCGCATGGTAGAAATGGAGATGTCATCCAGCGTTGCCAGAATCAAGGTGTCTCCACAATCATCAACAGTGTAGGGATACTTCTGGCCATCTACAATGATGGTGCCATTTTGGGCGAAGCTAGTAAAACCCAGCGCCAAAAACAAAAGCATGAGCAACAGGTGTCGTTTGGTATTCATCTTAATTTACTTTCAAATTGTTGTTTAAGAACACTCCCTATGACGAGCGAATGACATCAGGGTAACGTCTGCCACGCCAAGCCCATTACAAAAGGCAAGGCTTAATGCAAATATTAGTAAAAAATTAACGTAATTTGGTTGTATCAGGTTCTTTTTTTCTGAAATTCTATTCATTGGTGTAGATGGAAAGCAAAATTTCTGAACATATCGCGGATCAATGGATCACCCACTTGCAACACAGCGTGGAAACGGGCGCATTCATCAAGTTGACCCTCAGCAAGCCAGCAAATCCTTCCGCCGATTTGAAAAATGTGTTTGCGCGCATTATTGAAATAAAAGGCAAAGAAGTATTTTCCTTTACCTTGAGGTATGCCACCAACGACCAGGTCAAAAACCACGCTATTGCAGAAGGTTTGGAAATTATTCGGCTTTGGTTGGGCAAAGATTTTTTAAATGCCCACTTGTTCACGACTGAGCAGGAGATCGTACTGCAATACAGCAAAAAAAGAAAGGGGCGATTATTTTTCCATAAGATACAGCATCAGACCAAAGCCTCCAAAGCCCACGACCAGGAAAAGCACTATTTGCTCCATCCAGAGCAGGCACCGTATTTAAAAGACCTGGGTATCGTCAGCCAAAGTGGTCATGTATTGCCCAACGCACAGGCCAAGTTCCGGCAAATCAACAAATACCTGGAAGTCATTGACAGCTTGATCCAGGAGCACGCTTTACCCGCTGAGCCGCGAATCGTTGATATGGGGTCTGGTAAGGGCTATCTGACCTTTGCTTTGTATGATTTTTTAAAAAATCAAAAGCAATTGCAACCCCGCATTACCGGTCTGGAACTGCGCCCCAAACTGGTTGATTTCTGCCAGGCAACTGCTCAGAAATATGGTATGGAGGGGCTGGACTTTCAGGCTATGGATATTCAGGATTTTGAGCCCGGCCCTTTGGACATGCTCATTGCCCTGCACGCCTGCGATACGGCTACCGATCTGGCCATTGCCAAAGGCATAAAAGCCGAAGCTACTTTGCTGGTACTGGCGCCGTGTTGCCACAAGCAAATCCGAAAGCAAATGAAAGGCGGCCAAGAATTGCACCCCCTCCTGCGCCACGGTATCCTGGCCGAGCGGCAGGCGGAAATGGTAACGGATGGCATACGCGCTTTGCTCATGGAAGCGCATGCCTACAAGACCAAGGTGTTTGAATTCATCTCCCTCGAACATACAGGGAAAAATGTGATGATCACCGGTGTCAAGTATCAGGAAAACCCCGATGCCTTGCAGCAGGTGGCTGCGCTAAAGGAACTGTTTGGCATAGAATACCACTATCTGGAAAAATTGTTATAAAGTATCGTCTGAAAGTCGGAAGCCCACGCCGTGGATGTTCTCGATTTTTATACTGGCATCATCGCTCAAGTATTTGCGCAAGCGGGAGATAAAAACGTCTAGGCTTCGCCCCAAAAAGTAATCGTCTTCGCCCCATAAGCGGGTAAGAATCCCCCCGCGTGGTAGCACCTGGTTTTTATTTTCAATGAGCAACTTCAGGAGGTCGGCCTCGCGTTGGGTAAGTTGGCGGCTTCCCTTAGCCCCTTTCAATAACTGGTTGCGGTGATCTAGGGTATAGTGCCCAATTTGGAGTTGGTCTTGGGGCAGTACTTGCGTGATTTTGCTGCGCCGCAGGAATACTTCTATTTTCAGGATCAACTCTTCGATGCTGAATGGTTTGGTGATGTAATCGTCGGCCCCCAAGCGCAGCCCTTCCAAGCGGTCTTCTTTGAGTGATTTTGCCGTAAGGAATAAAATGGGCACATGCGTATTTTGGGCGCGAATGGTTTTTGCCAGCGCAAATCCATCAATATCCGGCAGCATAACGTCGAGAATGCAGAGGTCGAAATCCTGTCTTTGGATAGCGTCAACGGCTTTTTGACCATTTTCGCAATAGCAAATCTGGTAGCCATTAAGCTCAAGATTGTCTTTGGTGACAAAGCTCAGGCTTTCATCGTCTTCCACATACAGCAAGTGTGCTTTCATATATTAGATGTTACGGGTGTTTTCTCCTTAGCTAATCGTTGTGTCCAGGCCAGAAACCACTTGGCGGGCGCTTCCTGTGGGATGGTAATATGCACGGTTGTGCCCTGTCCTTCCTGACTATCCAAGCTGATTTCCCAGCCATGCGCTTCGCAGATGCTTTTTACATAGTATAACCCCAAGCCAAAGCCTTTCACTTTGTGCACATTTCCCGTAGGAATGCGGTAAAATTTTTGAAATACTTTGGGCAGGTTTTCTTTGGATATGCCGATGCCCTGATCGGCAATCCTCAGTTGTAGATGGCGCTGTACGAGGGCAGCACTGATCACTATCTGCGGCGTATCCCGGCAATATTTAATGGCATTGTCCAATAAATTATGCAAAATATTGGTCAGGTGCAGCCGATCGGCCTTGATGAGGGTTTCTTCGATAGGAGCGTCCAGGGTAAGCGTACCGCCCAGTTTTTCTACGTTGACGGCCACGCTTTCTACAATATTTTGGAGTAAACCCTTGATTTCTACCCACTCCGGTTTCAGTTCAAAGCTCCCCTGCTCGATCTTAGCCAATTGGAGTACCTTCTCGACCTGGTTGTTGAGGCGTTGATTTTGCTCTTTGACAATATTGGCGTAACGGCTGAGGCGTTCGTCCTCTTGTATGCGCGGGTGGGTCATCAACACATCGGCAGCAATCTTGACTGTAGAAATGGGTGTTTTGAATTCATGCGTCATGTTGTTGATGAAGTCTTTTTGCAGCTCTGAAAGCCGTTTTTGGCGCAAAATCACGAACATCGTAAAGGCAAAAAAGATAATGGTCAGCAAGAGGATGACCGAGAAAAAGACGGACAACTGCATTTTGCCAAATAGGTAGCCCGAACGGGAAGGAAATTTGACGCCAAAATAATAGGTGAATTCGTTGTACTGGGGCAGGTCGCCCAATTCCAGGTTTTTCTTTTCTAGCGGGCTATAGCTGCAATAATTGCCATAAACCATTTCATTGGTGTGGCAATCGAATACCGCGTATTCAAAATCGACGTACAGAGCCAGTTTCTCAAACTCTTTTTGCAAAAAATACTCCAGGTTGTTGGCATCGATTTCGCTTTCTATATTGACAACGTAGTAATTGGTCGTCCGCCGGTTGACGATGTTGCGCGGGGGCAAGATACCTTCATTGAGTTCGGCCAGGGAGCGGGCTACGTTGTACAAAGCCAGGTTGACCTTATTGTTGAACTCCTCTTCGTTGATGTTCCAAGTATTGACCACCCAATACGCCTGCATGGCGATGATGCCCATGATGGCCAATGCGCCCAAAAACATGACTCGCAGGATGGTGCTGTTGTTCATAAAAATATTCCGCGATTAATGCGCTTCCGATTCAAGCACTAAGATAGGGCAAGGATCCTTAAAAAAAATGAAGCATACGCCCTGTTTAACAGCCAATTAACAAAATTTGGCTTAGTTTTGTACTTTCTTGCTGACAAATTGATAATGTATCGAACGTGCGGAATCCTATTTTAGTCCTCTTTTTGTGCTGTGTTTGTGTGCCAGGCTATCTTTTGGGGCAAAATCCATTTGACCTAACGGAACGATTGGAAGTCCTTACGCCAACTGAAGGTGGAACGGCTGTCAGTAATAATCCTTTCGATTTGCTGGAGCCTATCTCTGCGGAAGCACCTCGTCAAGCCTCGCCACCACTCGAGGTACAAACAAAGGCCCGCCCCCAATCGGTAAGCACTCAGGGCCAGTACGATCGGTTTATTTTGGTGGTCAGCTTGGCCAGTTTGCTGCTTTTTACGCTGATGATTACTTTATTCCGCAATTTTTTTGGCCGGGCCTATCGGGCTTTTTTGAATGACAACGTGCTCAGCCAATTGCAACGCGACCAGGAAGGCACCGGGAGTTTGCCGTATTATTTATGGTATTTGTTGTTTTTTATCAACGCGGGTATCCTGGTCTTCCAACTTAGCCATCATTTTGAAGTCTTCCTTCCCAATTCCTTATTGCTCGGTTTGTTGGCATCTATTGGCCTTATAGCGGCTGGTTTTTTGTTAAAACACCTGGTTTTGCTGTTTCTGGCATTTGTTTTTCCCATACAAAAGGAAGTAAAATTGTACAGCTTCACCATCATTGTTGTGGGCATTATTTTGGGGGTTGTGTTATTGCCGCTCAATTTATTGTTCGCTTATGCCGTACCGGAAATTTTGCCCTATATTATTTATTTAATTGCCGGAATCGTAGCTGGAATTTACGTTTTTAGAAGTTTTCGCGGAATTTTCATCGCCGGGCGTTTTTTGAGTTCCTATATATTCCACTTTTTGTTGTATATTTGCGCCATCGAAATTGCACCTGTGGTAATATTATTGAAAATCATTTCATTTTAACCATTATCAAAGGGGCGTTGAGTAGAAAAAAAATGTTGAATGGCAGCGAACGGAAAAGCTCAAGAAAACTATAAGCCTGTAAAAACTATTTTGGTTTCCCAACCCAAACCGGAGCGTTCTCCCTACTATGAGTTAGAAAAAAAGTATGGTCTTCAAATTGACTGGCGGCCGTTCATTCATGTAGAAGGGATAACTGCTAAGGATTTCCGCAAGTTCAAAGTAAGGCTGGAGGAATATGGGTCTGTGATCTTTAACAGCAAAAATTCTGTGGATCACTACTTCCGGCTTTGCGAGGAAATGCGGGTCAAAGTCAATGTGGATACCAAGTATTTCTGCCTAACAGAAGCCATTGCCAACTATTTGCAGAAGTTCATCATCTACCGCAAGCGCAAGGTTTTTGCAGGTAAGCGCAGCATTCAGGATTTGGCCAATTCGCTCAAAAAGCATAAAAGTACCGAGAAGTTTCTCCTTCCCTGCTCCAACCTGGGTGCCAGGGAGGTTTCTGAATACCTGGAACAAAACGGCTTCCAGTGGAAAGACGCGATGATGTACGAAACCGTCAGCAGCGACTTGTCCGATCTGAGCGATGTAACTTATGATGTGCTGGTCTTCTTCAGCCCCTTGGGCATCAAATCGCTCTACGATAACTTTCCCCACTTCAAGCAAAACGATACACGAATCGCCGTATTTGGCAACGCCACCAGCCAAGCCGTAGAAGAGCATGGCCTGACCATCAACATCAAAGCGCCTGCCCCGGAAGTGCCCTCTATGACGATGGCGCTGGAGCGGTACCTGCAGTTGTCGAATAAGGATGTGAGGTAAGGGCTTACTGCTCTTGATGCTGTTTTCCTTGTTTTTTAGGTTTTTTAACCATTCTTGTGATTTCAGTTAAAAGCATGGTGGGATCACCCGTTCATATCAAAAGTTGTTTTTTTTGAATGAGCTTCCGTCCGTTTTGCTAATGCTTCAGTAGAGGGTTGTAAGTTCAACTAGGTTTGATTTCTATGGCCCTTGGTTGCAGGTCTGTTTCAATTTTGCGGCATCTATACATTCACTCCATCCATTTGCAGAACGCCTGATAATATCCTCCCCCGATCGAGCAGGTTTCCCCATTGCGCAACAGAATTTCCCGTTCATTATGGTCGAGTACACTAATCCAGTTGAGGTTGATCGCCTCGAAGCGGTTCACCTGAAGAAAACTAGGCGGCATTTTAGCCAGCATTTGCGACAAAGAAAGCCCGTTTTGTAGCGTATGTTTCTCTAGAACAATCTCTGTGCGGCCCTGGCCTTTGGGCCCCGTCCTCACCATAACAACGTCATCCGGGTTCACCAGATAACTTTGTCTGCCATCCTGGATGTTTAACAACTTTTTTACAAAATGATGCTTACCCGACATGCGCTCCTGCTGTTGCCTTAGGTACAGGGTTTCCATGATTTTTTCCTGGTGGCGCTCCCAATCTTCGTAGAATGGTTTTTTTAAAATGGCAATCACTTCTTTTCCAAATTCATTGTGTACCCGCTGCGCCAAATCAAAATCCCGGTATCCTGTATTAATGACCACAGGCGGAATATTGATGCCCTCCCGTTTCAACATAGATAATAATTGAAAAGCTGTGCCACCTATGAGCTTGATGTCAAGAAACAGTACATCTACCTTGCTCTTTTTAATCAACTCGAAAGCATCCTCTACCGAATCTGCCTCGCTGGCCACTTCCAATTCGGGGGTCTCGTTCAGTGCAACGATCAACTCCCTTCTGATGGGGGCTTCATCTTCAACAACCAGCGCCAGTAGTTTACGAAAGCTCATAATTGTACTCTTTAGGGATAAAAAAATGTACCCTTGTGCCATACCGCCTTCCTGTTATTGCACCAAAGATGAAGTCATCATAGTGAATGGTCAGTGGACGGCGATTGTAGCGGTTGAACAACGCAACGAGGTCATTCATAACGGCAGTGCTGCCCTTCCTGTCGGGTATGGTGTCCGGTCGGCCTCGTCCGTCGTCCTCCATAGTGATATGGCATCCATCGGTTTCAATTTTCACGGACAGGAGAAAATGCCCCGCCTCCTTGCGGTTGCGGATACCCTTTTCCACGGCGTTTTCCGCATGTATTTGTAGGAGCATGGAAGGAACGGCTGTTTCCTCCAACTCGTCTTCACCTTGCGGCAAATCGAATGAAACGACCAACCCCTCTCCAAAACGCACCTGTTGTATTTTTAGATAGTTCTTTACGATTTCGAGTTCTTTTACCAGGGAGTGAAATGTTTTCCCAGATTGTGTGTTCTCGAAAAGGATATCCACGTTTTCCGACAGCCGCCCGATTATGATGGCTGTGTCAGTATCTTTTCGGTAACGGCTCTGGACCCAGTGCAAAGCATTGTTTATGAAATGGGGATTGAAAAAGTTGGACAGCGCCCTGATTTGTAGCGCATCCCGCTCCCGCTTCGATTTCTCCAATTCGGCTTCGTGACGATTTTTTAAATAAAACCAGGTAAACGGGATGGCCAATATGACCAACGCCAACCCAATCCATGTCCAAGGGTTTTCACTGGGCAACTGGGGTACAGTGAAATACCAGGCAGCCTGCCCCGACACTACGTTGTGCTTGTAGGCCGTGACGTGCAGCACGTAGCTGCCTTTCGGCAAATAGGGCATTTCGCCATTTCGTTCTTTGGTTTGGCTACGCCAAAAAAGGGTATCCCCCTGCCTGTTCACAACGGCGATATTGAAAAACAGGTCGTTCTTCAATAAGACATTTCCCACAGGAGAAAACTCAAAACGGATATTGCGCTTCTTGGCCGGCAAGCGGCCAAGTTGACCATCTGCCAAGCTGATTTTAGTATCACCTGCTGTGAAATAATTGAGCTGCAACCGGGTGGCAGACGTGTCAAATTGTAGTCGCTTAGGATCTAGTCGAATAGCACCTTCCTGCGTCCCCAGCCAGAGGAAGCCCTTACTATCGAACAACACCGCGTTCTGTTCCGACCCTCCACCGGGTATATCTTGGCCATATTGAAGGGTGAAGATGCGGGGCCGTGTGCCGTCGTATGCTTTATCAAAAAAATAGACGGCACGTTCACTCCCTACCACCAAGTAATTGGGGGTATTCTGAAGAAAAGAGACCGTTGATGTATCGATACCGGGTAATTCGATTTTTTCCAAAGAGTCAAAGATATTGTCGTGTAAGAAGTCGAATAGATGGGCATGAGACAAGCGGTAAAGACCGTTGTGGCCGCCTAGCCAGAGATTCCCCCAACCGTCGAGGCAAGTACTAATAACCCCCACGCTGCGGGGCATTTCGGGGGAACGCAGCCAGGTGACGACAGTGTCCTGCACGGGGTCGTAACAGGCGATGCCCTGCGAGATGCGCCCCAGCCAGAGACGCCCGGCTTGATCTTCGGTGATGGTGAGTACGTTGTCGAGTAGTAGCCCCTTTTCTTTTCCAATAATGCGGATAGAAGCAAGGAGGCCATTAACCTCAGTCCCAATTCCCAGACCATAAGAAGCCAGACCGAGGCCGATTTTTCCATCAGAAAGCTGGTAGGCGTAAAAGCCGACAATATCGCCCAGCCCCAATTGCTTGGCCGTGGTTAGTTGGCCGTCTTTGATAGACAGCAGTCCGCCCTCATATTCTGATAGGAAATAGAGCGTGCCGGATTGGCTTCTTATCCCTCCGGGCAGGATGCGCAGGGAGGCGTCAGTAAAGTGCTGACGACGCAGGTTTTTTCCATCGAATACGGTAAGGCCACCAATGCCGCCGTAGCCGCCCATCCAGATTTGCCATTGGTTGTCTTCCACGATGGTGTGGAGGCCGCCGACCATTTCTGGGTTCGTTTCATCGAAATGGAGTAGGTTATCGATCACCCTCACGATGCCGTTGGAGTTGCCGTACCACCAATCGCCGTTCCTATCCTGAGCGATGGACATCCTAGGGAACTCCCCGCTGAGCGGGCCAAGCCGATGATGGGGCTGGCCGAGGTGGTCCATTTCGTAGAGGTGCCATTGATGATTGGTTTCGTCTTCGACGATAATGCCAGGAAAGGCAGCCTTGCTTTTACGTGCCCAGAAATGGATGTCTATAGGTGTAATGGCATAGCCCTTGCGGTCATTTGGCAGCACGGGGACTATAGGGCTGATTTTTTCTTGCGAATACCAGTAAGGTTTATCCTCCATCCTGATGATGCCCGCCAATTTGCCATTTTCCAAAAAATAGGGTTGTAGGCCACCTATTTTAGTGGTTTGAGTCTGCCACTCATTATTGGCTTGGTAGAAATAGTTGAAACTTGATTCGCTTTTTGGCTTTATGCCGATGTAACCGATGCCATTTGTGAATTGATTGATAATATGAAACTCTTCTGTAGAACTATCAAAGGGAATATTGAGGGGGTGTGCATCCCGCAGGAAGCTGTCCTGCGCTGCATCATAACGATAGGGATACAGGGATAGGTCGTACAACTGTGGACTTTGGAGACTCAGATGGTGCAACCATTTATCCCCGCCCAAGTTGTATTTGTGCCAAGCACCATTGGGGGCTATGCGCACCATCCACAGGTTTTGCAAAGAACCGTGGCAGAACCAGATGCCGTGTTCATCCTCCGTAGCATAAGCCAGTGAGGTAGGCATGTTAAGGCTGGGCAGGTGGTAGTGCGTCCAATTTACGCCATCGAATCGGGTGAGGTGTTCACCATTGCTGTAGTATATCCAAGCCTCGCCGTTTTGTGCAAAATTGATGAATGCCTCGGGGTAGAGTAAGCCATTGGCTGTGGTGTATCGGTGCTGGTAGGGCTGTTGGGCATGGCAAAGCACTGCCAGCCACACCAGCCAGCAGGCGGTGAGTAGGTAAGGTTTCCACTTTGTGCGGCGAGGTGGCATTCAGTGTAGTGGATTTTTGATGGCAAAATAAGGGAATAACAGGAAAGGTGGCGCAAATGGCCATGAAATTGGAGCGACATGGGCATGAAACTGCTTTGCCGAAGCATCAACTTTGAACTAGGATTGAGATGGGCGCTCAAAAGCAGTCATTCCGAATTTATACCAGGGGCATAAAAACATTACAATTTCTACCCAGAATAGAATGCGGCTTCCATTTCGTCTTGCTCCCGCTTTGGTATTCCGATATTTTTAGCCGCTACTCGCCAGTCTTTCACCGCATGTTTAACCTGAGTTAAAATGTTTTTCATTTCTGATTGATTCAACTCGAAAAATGCCCCCACACTCATTGCTAGTTCAAAATCAAGCGCATTATTATCCATATCAATATTCAAAGATAAGCCAACTTTATCAGTAGAAGGATTTAGGTCATATGCCGGAGACAGGCACCAGCCAGCATTTGACAAAAGAAACCCGTGGTTGCGCAAATGGTCGTCGGTGTTGGAAACCGCGATATTAAATACGATACGGCGCCATAATTGGTGCAAATCATCCCTAATATTTGCCCCCGAAAACCTAATAAATTCAGCGAGTTCGAGATAACTTGGCGTATGATTTTTCAGGGACTCTTCGCTGTTACCCGTCATGGTCATGGCAGAAGCAAAATGTATCCGCTCGCCTTGAAAACGGTCAAATCGCTTGGTCAAAAAAGTGTGGTAGTTACCGCTTACTTTCAACAGTTTGGATACTGACATGCTGATACCTGCTCTCACCGCCAGTTGGTATAGTAAAAATTCCCACGCACCGTGGTCTGTTGCATCGGTTTTTGATGGAAACTTAGCTATCCACAAGTCGCCTTGTTCGCCTACGAGATTTGACTTGGGGCGAGCTCCCCCAAGAGAAGAGCCAGGAGTCACCAGAAGAGATAGCCATTTACTTATATCTCTATCTGTTTCATCGGCCGCTACCATATCAGCCGCATATTGCAGTTCACGGACGGATGAGAGCGGCGGAATGGGCGTGGAAGGGTTATTGTCTAAAAATGGGCCTGCGGGGTCTAACTTAAATCGCAATGCTCCCATACGGCTCTCATCTTGTACCCCTAGCAGGAAATCAATATCGTATAAAGTCGGCGTAGCATTGCCAGCATCTCTTGCCCTTTGCGCAGCGCGTCTTTTCATCAGCATGCGTCCCCATCGGTCTGGCATGGAATCTAGAAAAACGCCAAAATTGTCTTTGCTCTGAGCGAATTGTGGCCCTGAATGCCATCCAATATCGGGGTCAAGCAAATATTGCTCTTTTGACTGTATCCAGGTCGGTTCATACTCAAAACTAAAGGCTTTTTTCCCTTTTGCCTGGTGCGCAGAAAGGATACCTACAAGTTTAGGATTACTCATTCCAAACCAGTGGGCATACACCCATATATCTGTTTTACCTGTTGCCATATCAAGAGCCGGTAAGCAGCTTCAAATCTTGGAGTTTTCTACCCATTTCATCGTCTGCGGCCAGTTTTAAAAAATCATCGTGCAAGCCTAAAACCCTAAGCACGTTGAAGTAGTTCCCAATAGACACGCCTGGATCCCCTTTTTCTACCTGTGCCAGTGTTGTTCGGTGGATATCAGCCCTTTCTGCTACTTGCAAGGCTGTTAGCTTACGTCTTTTTCGCGCCAATTTGATGTTTTCGCCTACTTGCTCAAGCATTTTTTGATGCTTGGGAAATAGCAATGTCTTTTTGTTTTTCATAGAAAGCTGGTTATTTCTGACAAAATTAATAATTATGTCAGAAATAACCAGCTTTTTAATTTAAAATAACTTTGCCAAGTTTTATCCATCTAGTTAGTGAATACGGCATCAATAGAAAAGCATGCCACCATGCAACCGCTTTGAAAAAGCTTTAAATCACAATAATTGTCAAAGAATGTAAATAATCTGCAGTGGGCTGGCTGGTCTTTCAAAACCTGACATGACGAACATCGGTACATATTCTCGGAATTTTCGTACAGGGTTATTACAAAATATCCAAATAACTGTATTGTTTAACAAATCAGGTTGGTTTGAGTATAGTGAGGAAACATTTCATGGCTTGAAAAAGGTATTTCATTGGTAAGTTTGTCTGGTTTGGTGGATGGGCTGCGGAATAAATAGAGGGCGTGGGGCATATTTGTGGCAACAAAAGCAGATTAGCCATATGCCAACTACGATCATTAAGGTTTACCACAATACTTACCGCAAATGGGCGAAGGGCGTAAGGGTTAGGCTCTCGTTCGATGCCTCGCAGGGCGGCTTTTCAAGGGATGCCTATACCGATGAAAACGGCACGGCCATCATTGAACATTCTTCCTCTGGCATGGCTACGGTCTATATTGATGGGAAGGAGAAGGGGCGAATGCGGACGCCGGGAACGGGGCAGTTTAGTGTAAATTGAATAAGTACCATTTCAAAATTCAACAAAATGACTTGTTTCCGTTGCGGACATGAAAGCGGGTTTTGGAATATCCGCGTGTACTACTCCTGCAAAGCCCCTCATTGCAGGCTTCACGCAATTCTTATCTGTGAAAAATGCCTTGAAGCGATGGGGGCGGTAAAAGGAATTTTTGGCATAAAAACATGCCCAGTTTGTAAAGTTGGAGAAATGAAAAAGCATGGAATGGGCTAGCAAAGATTCATTTCTTATAACAAAATAGCTGACAATCATTACACAAAAAACGCTTATTCAAGCCATTATGTTGAAATTTAAGAAACAAAGGAGGTGGGGTAAATCGCTGTTGTTGCTGGGATTGGCATGGGGCAGTGGTGCAATAAGATCAATTGCCCAAGACATTCCCCCGCCTTCCATGGTTTTTGTAGCAGGTGGCACATTTGAAACGGGCGACCTTTTTGGCGACGATAAGCATGACACCATTCCTGTTAGAACAGTGCTGGTATCTGCTTTTTATATCAGCAATTATGAAATTACTTTCGGGCAATACGATGCTTTTTGTGAGGATACAGGCCGCAAAAAACCTTCTGATTTATTTACCAAAGGGCGGGGCGACTACCCCGTGGTCAACGTGAGCTGGTATGATGCTGTGGAATATTGTAACTGGAGAAGCGAAGAAGAGCAGTTGGAGCCTGTTTACGTATTGGAAAAACCTGATTCTACCGACCAGTTAACGTGGGCTGCCACTTCTCAGCCAAATAAGAACGGCTACATGTTGCCAACGGAAGCGGAATGGGAGTTTGCAGCTCGGCAGCGGGGTGAAAAAATCAGGTTTGGAAACGGGAAAAACACCTGCCATATTTCTGAAATCAACTACTATTTCTTCGTTGGTAATCCTGTCATACCCGACAAAAAAGCATATGAAGAAGTGGTAACCTCACTTAATACCGTTGAGAAGACGCACCAATCGAGAAAAGTGTACGAAGTGGGCTACAATTCGCTTGGTCTGTATGCCATGTCCGGGAATGTGGCCGAGTGGTGCCATGATGAGCGCTACGAAGAAAGGCTTGTGCCCCCAAGCCTTGAGGAGTCGGCCATACAGCAAGTAAAAGGGGTACGTGGAGGTTCCTTTATGTATGGGTGTTTTTGTAGCCGCGTAGCTTTTCGTGACCAAGCCAGGATGCCCGATGAAAAAGCCATTGATATAGGGTTTCGGGTAGTCAGGCATTGAGTTGTGGATATAGAAATCCCCATCTTTTATCAATAACTTGTTTTCAAAAGTTAGCGAATCATCGCTTTTCCATAAATTAATTTTTCTTCTTACATGGCATATTACAAAGTGTTTAGGAACTGTCCTTCCTGTGGTGCTTCAGAACCGTACGACCATACCAATCCAATGAATAAATGTTGGGATTGCAAAAGTGTTTATTGCGTTGCATGCTCTACTTCAACTAAGGGATTTGGGCAATGTCCTAGCTGTGGCAGCGCTACTATAATGGATCCTGTAGATGTAGTACACATGCTTTGTGGTCCAGAATGGTGGGGCTGGAGCCAAGAAGGAAGATGCTGGAAAACCGGGGCAGGTTGGAATGAATCGGAGTATGAAAAAATGGATTAGCAAGTCCACGATGTTTTTAAAAAATCCTCAATTATATGAAAGTGTTTATCTACTTAACAATTCTAATTTTCGCAGGAATCCAGAGTGTTATAAGCCAATCCTGCCTGCCGAGTGGTATTACCTTTACCACGCAGGCGCAAATTGATGCTTTTTCCACAAACTATCCTGGCTGTACCATCATAATTGGAAATGTAACAATTGATGGATTAACAAATAACGCAATAACAAATTTGAGCGGCCTGTCTCAACTCTCTTCTGTTGGAGGCGGTCTGTATGTTACAACTAATACCGCGTTAACAGACTTGACGGGATTAAATAATCTCAACTCTATTGGAGGATATTTAAGCATTGCTACTAATAGTGGTTTAACGAGTTTGACGGGATTAAATAATCTAAGCTCTATTGGAGGTTTTTTAAGAATTTATAACAATAGCAACTTAACAAGTTTGACTGGGTTAAATAATCTAAACTCTATTGGAGGGTATTTAGAAATTAGCTGGAATTCTGCCTTGACAAGCTTGACGGTATTCAACAATCTTACTTCGATAGGGACGTATCTAACTATTCATCAGAATAACCATATAACTAGCCTAATTGGATTAAATAACATTAACGTGACAATATCTAATCTTACCCTTACTAATAACGTTATGTTAAATTTGTGCGAAATCCCACCTATCTGCGAGTACCTTTCAATTCCTTCAAATCCAGCTACCATCTTCTCCAATAGTCCCAACTGCGTTATTCGAGCTAATGTCGAAGCCGCTTGTCTTGCACTCCCCATCACCCTACTCTCCTTCCAAGCCCAGCCCCAAAAAACCAACACCCACCTTACTTGGCGCACCGCCTCCGAGACGAACAACGACCGCTTCGAGGTGGAACACTCCCGCAATGGGGTGTCTTTTGAAGCTATTGGTACACTTGCAGGCCAAGGCACCACTACCGAACCGCATGACTATGCCTTTACCCATGAGCGGCCCGGCCACGGCACGCACTACTACCGCCTGCGGCAAGTAGATTTTGATGGGCGGTTTAGCTACTCGGATATCGTGAGTGTGGATATAGATAACCACGAGGGGCTGAAAAATGTGATTCTTTGGCCGAACCCTACCACAGGTATTGTACAGTTGGATATAAAACTGGATGAGGGCGTCAGCTATGCCGTTTCAGATGCATTGGGGCGCATGCTAATCCAAGGCCAACTCGTTACACCGTACATTGACCTTTCGGCGCTGCCCGATGGTACATATACCATGCACCTGACTAACGCAATCCATGTCACAGCACGGCGTATTTTAAAAGCCAGCAATTAACTGCAAGGACTATGAAAAATCGTATCCGTACCAAACCCTCCTACATCGCCGCCCTATTATTCATGGTGCCCATCGTGGGTTATGCGCTTTATGGAGGCATTTTGCTGTTGACTCACCCCTATGCTGACGGGGGCGATGCTCAAACCGGGGTTATATTCTTTGGGTTGGCTACACTGGCTTTTGCTGGTTTCATGGGCTTCCTCCTTATGAAAGGCTTCCTGTATGTGATGAATTTCAGCATCTGTTTCGATGAACAAAACGTGGAGATCAACACCTACCTCGGCGAGCGAACTGTATTTCGATGGGAGGACTTACAAGAGGTAAACCGCTACGATACCGGGGAACTGGAAATGGTACTAAAAACGGGCAAAGCCATAAAGTTCAAGAGTCGGATGCTGGATATGGCGCAGTTTTTCAGGGCATACAGCCAAGCTAAGACTGTTTGATCTTTATTATTACGCGCTGTCAACAACAAGATCAAAATCAAGCGCATCGCCTCTAGAGATACCAATACAACACCTCTCAGGTTTCAAATCCACACCGCGATTGGCAAGGGCATCAGATCAACACGCGCCTGCCTTCTCGTGCGGAAAGTTGAATGGCTTCTACCATTTTAATATCTCTCCAACCTTCTTCTCCAGGAACTAGTACAGCCGTGTCGTTGAGGATGGCTAGGGCGTCATCGTCCATTTGTCGAGCTTGCTGGTTTTCGATGTATTGATCGAGGGCATTGCCTTTACTGGTGATACCCCGCACGTTGTTGTATGCCTGGAAAGGCTGTAATCTATACCAGCCTTGTTCTGCTGTAACTTCCAGCGTATTGATGTTTATACCTAGACTGGTCATGCAGTTGGCTAAGGCGCCGCTGGGAAATTCGAGCTGAAACAGCGTGGTTTCATCCGCTTTGGCAAAACGTTCTGGCTCATCCGTGCGTTCCTGCGCCACCACCGCTATGGGTTCTTCTCCAATGGCATAGCGGGCAGCATTCAAAGAATATACGCCCATATCATACATAGCGCCGCCGCCTTTTTCCCTTTCCATTTTCCAGTGGTCAGTCCAATTTTGCCAGCCTGCTCTAAAACCTGCTGACGCTGTAAGGAATTTAACCGCTCCAAAGGTTTTTTCCCGCCCAAAGCGGATAATTTCCTGGGTATTGGGTTCGTGCTGCATGCGGTAACCGACGGTCAATTTCACTTTATTCTTTTTGCAGGCATCAACCATAGCCTGGCATTCGGCAGCGGTCATGGCCATTGGTTTTTCACACCAGACATGCTTGCCCGCTTCGGCAGCCCTTACGGTGAATTCTTTGTGCAAGAAAGGTGGTAAAACGACATAAACCACATCAATATCCGGATTATCGGCGATGCGGTCAAAATTTTCGTAGTTATAGATATTGCGATCAGCGATCTTGTGTTTTGCTTGCCAGCGCAGCGCTTTTTCGGGCGTGCCCGTAACGATTCCTGTGAGTTGACAGTGTTGGGTGAGTTGGAGCGCAGGGGCGAGTAAATCGGTGCTGTAATAACCCAATCCCATCAGGGCTACGCCAATTTTATCTTTTTTCTTTTTTAAGAGCATGTTAGGCCATGCGGAGGCGCTGGTTGCCAAGGCGGCAGCACCAAGTGCGCTTTGTTTGATGAATAATCTGCGATTAGTCATAGGTGTATGGATTTTAGTTCTTTGACAAATGGGGGAAAAGACTTAGCGCTGGTTTTTAATTTTCTCTTCCACATTTGTCGTAGAGTATCCATCCACAAAAGGCAGGGTAAGCACTTTTCCACCTTTTCCCAGTACCAAATCAGCGCCTACGATATTTTCCGGGTTATAATCGCCTCCTTTGACCAAAATATCCGGCAATAATCGTTGAATGAGTTCATGGGGCGTATCTTCTTCAAAGATAACTACAAGATCGACAAATTCAAAGGAAGCCAGGGTATATTGTCGGGTCAGTTCATCATTGATGGGACGGTGTTGCCCTTTGAGACGGCGAACAGAATCGGCAGAATTGAGTCCTACCACCAAATGATCGCCCAATGCTCGCGCGGCAGCCAGATAAGCAATATGCCCGTAGTGAATCAAATCAAAGCAACCATTGGTAAAAACGACTTGCTCGCCAGATGCCTGCCAACGCTGTATTTGTAAACTGGCGTGATCCCAAGTGGTCAACTTTTTACTGATGGTTGAAAGCATAGATCACGCAACTTTTGGCTGAGGCTGGTACGCCCGATTGATCATTGGCAGGATGAATATAGCCAACAATCCAATGGAAATATTGCAGCCCAACTGGATGGAAAAAAAAGAAATATTGGCCCAGGAAAAACCGTCGTCTCCACTTACGCCGTAAATGCTTAGGGCGGTTTGCGCCAAAAAATGGTAAGTCCCCATGCCGCCCGGCGAAGGAATCACAACCCCCCAACCCCCAAATACAAAAACCACAAGCGCCGCTAAAGGAGAAAGGTGTGAGGTAGGCTCAAAGGTAAAAAAGCAAAAGTAAGTCATGGTGTAGTACATCAACCAAATGTTGAAGCTGTGGAATAGAAACAAACCAGGATTTTGCAGATTCCTGACCGTTTGAATTCCCTGTAAAAAACCCTGCGCCAAATGGATAACTTTCTGCATCAACCGTGTTCTCATCAATGGCTTGCGAAATAGATAAAACAACAACAATATAAAAACACCTATGCCCGCCAGTACCAACAACAGATTTCTGCTACTTCCAAAGCGTTCGCTGAGGGAAACTTCTTTTTCTACAAATTGCCAAATGGCCTCATACTCCAGCACAAAGGCTAGGCTAGTCACCAACAAGATACTGATGACATCTATGATCCGGTCAACTACAATGGTGCCCATGACTTTTTCTACGGGAATATTTTCATAACGCGCCAGGGTAGCCCCGCGCACCACTTCACCCATCCGGGGCAGACCAAGATTGGCAAAATAGCCTAAGATCGTCGTTAAAAAAGCATTGATGAAGCGGGGGCGATACCCCAATGGGCGGAGCAGCATTTGCCATTTGATGGCGCGACTGACGTTGCTGACGGTGAAAGCCAGTAGCACCATAAAAATCCAGAAATAATTGGCTTCTCTGAAGTCTTTGAATACTTTTTGCAGCAGGGTGCCGCACGTTTCCGCGTTGATATTTTTAAGGGCACAATCTTCTATAAAGGCTGTATTCTGTTTTTGGTAAACCAAATACAGAATGCCGAGCCCAAGCCCAAGAAATAAGAGAAATTTGAGGAAATTAATCAGCTGTTTCTTCACCTACAAGAAATTTACGGTGCATCAAGGCCGCAAAGATAAGGAAGTACCAGAATTATCATACAGCCTTGTGCAACACTTGGAATTGCTCCAAGTAGTAAAGGGTTTCTTCCAGGCTGTGCAGAACATGTACATTGTGAGTCGGTTCAACCCCCTGAGCGATAACTTGGTAGCCCGTCAACAGGATTTTCACATCTGCAAAAGCATGTGACAGACGATCCACATACCGTTGAACGGATTCTTTGGCGAACGACTCCGTGATCATGGTGAAGATACAATCCGGGTGGTGGATGTTATAAGCATCTTTAATATCGCCAATGCCAATATCTTGCCCGATGTAAATGACCTGAATTTGGCGAGATTTGAGCAGGTAATGCATAAACAACATGCTCAATTCCTGCTTTTCGCCTTCTGGCAAATAGAGCAAAAACTTAGGCACTTCTGGGCCGGATACCAGAGGCTCTTTATCTATAGCTACAATGATTTTTTGCCGAATCAGATAGCTCATGAAATTCTCTTGCACCGGATTGATGGAACCCGTCAGCCAAAGCACACTCAATTTGTCGAGAAAGGGGTAAATAACCTCCAACATGGTTCTTTCAAAACCGAGTTGTTGGATGTTGGTGGAAACGATCCGGTCAAATTTACCCTCGTCCATTTCTATCATCGAAATGGTCAGTGCGTCGAGCTGGGTATCGTACTCAAAGTTGATTTCCGAAATGGCCGCTACTTTTTCTGCAATCTCACTTTTCGACATTCTGGCGATCTTGGAGATTTTGATGCCGTTTTTATTGAGCAAGGCAATGTTGAGGATAAACTTCAAATCCTCATCTAAATAGTAGCGTATATTGGTTTTGGTGCGGCGAGGAGCGATCAGGCCATAACGTTGCTCCCATATCCGAAGCGTATGTGCTTTGATACCCGAAAGCTTTTCCAGATCTTTTATCGAATAAACGGCCACTTATTTACCTGTTCGTTAATTCCTGCGAAAACTGTTTGGTATGGAGTGCCCGCAGCACTGCTTTTTATACCCTACTGATTTTCAGTAAAATCAGTTTTCCCAAATATTCCTGTTTCAACAGCATAGTTGTTAAAAGGTTTAACTGTTTTGTAAATTTCACGACCAATATTGGACAGTATTTTTTAGTTCCGCGTCTTGTCGGAAAGGGTTTATGGAATTTTTGATTAATTTTAAGCTCGCTTTGGCAATATCACCGGAATATGCAGCTATCTGATTGTATCAAGCTTTCCAGTTATTGACCATCGTGTAGTCATTTTAAGAACAAAATGCTTTTAAAAAAACAATTTATGAAGTGGAGTTCTACACTGGGCGCTTTGTGTCTCTGCCTGTTTTTTGGATTTTCAGCTAAAGCACAGTTGTCTTGTGAATACCAATTATTCATGTACGATGACTTTGGCGATTCCTGGAATGGCGGTTTATTGGCCATTACCACCGGCGGGGTGACCACCACCTATACCCTGGATTTTTTAAACGACGATGGTACCAGTGCAACGGTATCTATTCCCGTGAGCGATGGCGATGAAATAGAACTGGAGTATTTTTCCGGTTTCTACGACGAGGAGGTGTTTTACGCTTTATATGATGCCGATGGGAATTTGTTGTTCAGCGATGGTATCATCGATGAATTTTTTACTGAAGTCATGCTTGGAGTTACCTATACAGGCACGGTTGTTTGCCCGGCTTGCCCCTCCATTTCTGCCTCTACCGTTGGGGTAGAAAACCTGCGAGCTTACAGAACGGATGTAAGCTGGGTGCCTGCCGATCTAGCTGGTGAAACCATGGTCGAATATGGCTTGTTAGGCTTTACCCCTGGAACAGGTTCCGTAAAAATAGTAAGCGGCGCCAACACAACGCTTTTCAACCTGACGGAAAAAACGCAATACGAATTTTATCTCTCTGCGCTTTGCTCCAATGGAGATACCAGCACCACTATAGGGCCTTTCAGCTTTGAAACGCTATGGGCCAATGATGTGGGCGTTTCGGAAATCCTGTCGCCTATCAGTGGCTGCAATTTGAGTTTTGCGGAAGAAGTTTCCGTCATCATTCAAAACTATGGCGGCTTGCCCCAATCACTCATCCCATTCAATTTCAGTGTCAATGGGGTACCGGGTGGCGTTATGATGCCGCAGGATGGGTTTTATACAGGGGTCGTTGGTACGGATAGTATGGAGGTGGCCGATTTTGACGTCACATTCGACTTCTCAGAGCCGGGAGAATACATCGTACAGGCTTGGACCGACTTGGATGGCGATAGCGTGCAGGACAATGATACTACCACGATTACCGTATTGAGCATTCCTTTGGTGGATACCTATCCCTATTTTGATGCTTATGAGGAATGGAGTGGCGGATGGCAGGTTACCTCTAGTGGCGTGGGCCTTCCTACTTGGGAATATGGCACGCCTAGCGGCAATATGATCAGTAACGCCGCTAGCGGCATGGGAGCCTGGGTCACCAATTTGGAGGGCACCTACAACAACAATGAAATATCTTATTTGACTTCTCCCTGCTTGGATTTTAGCAGCTTGACGGAAGATCCACGCATCGCTTTTAATCTTTTCTTCGATTCTGAAGCCTGCTGTGATGAAGCTTGGGTGGAAGTTTCCCTGGATGGTGGCGAAGCTTGGACCAAAGTAGGTACTGCAGGTACGGGCATCAATTGGTACAACGATGCCGGCAACCAGTGGTGGGACGGCACCGGCGGCTTTGATGGCTGGACTTACGCACAAAATATACTTACAGGAGTAGCAGGGGCAGAGGATGCCAAAGTCCGTTTTGTTTTCTCAACGGATGGTTCTGTCGTCAGAGAAGGCATGGCTATTGATAACTTTTTAATCGGGCAAGTACCCGATGTCGATTTAGCGGCCTCCAGTGTAAGCAACAGTTCGCTGGAAGAATGTGGCACGGAAAATGACCAGGTAGTATTGCGTATCCGCAATGTGGGCACTGAACCCCAAAGCGGCTTTGATGTCGGCTACAGTATAAACGGTGAGGCACCAGTAATAGAGAACGTTGGCGCCATTATAATACTACCCGGAACAGAAACGGTTTATACCTTTAACCAAACCTTCAATTCTACTACGGAGAACAGCTATTTGATTACTGCTTGGAGCAGCCTGGGCAACGATATTTTCGTACTCAACGACACGGTTTCGTATGCCTACACTACAACGATCGATTTGCCTTTTGCTGAGGATTTTGAAAGTACAACCATCCCTTCGGGCTGGACAGTTGACCCTGACTTGTTTATCACCAATACGCACAACAACGTTAGCTTTGTACTCTCAGATAACATTTATTCATTTGACCCTAGCATGATGTTCACCACACCGGTGTATGGTCCGATCTTGGCCGATGATACCTTGCGTTTTGACTACCGATACACCGATTTCTTTGAAGGTACAATACCTACCTTTTTGGGGCCTAACGATGAATTGCAAGTGCAGATTTCTACGGATTGTGGGATGTCTTACGTGACGTATTTCTCTGTCAATCAAACCAATCATGTACCAGCAGTAGGCATGGCAACTGTGGTATTGCCTTTGGAATTTTTTGAAGGGCAAAATATCAAAATTCGATTCTTTGCTACCTGGGGTCAGGGCGATTATTGGTTGGATATCGACAACATCAACATCCGACGTTGTCCGGAGTCGCTGGCTTTGAGTGCCGATGTGATCAACCCTGGCAGCGAGACCACACCCAATGGCGCCATTACAGTAACAGCGGGCGCAGGAGACGGCCCCTACAACTATGTTTGGAGTACTGGCGAAACCGGGAAAACAATAGACAACCTGCTACCCGGCACTTACAAAGTGACGGTGACTGACCGATTTGGCTGTACGGATATCCTGGAAGTAGCACTAACCGTGACAGGACTAAATGACTTGCCACAGCAGATTGCTCAGTTGCAATTGATGCCCAACCCGACCCAGGGTTTTAGCCGACTTAAAGTGGACTTCGCAGCTCCTGTTGAAGTGGCGCGTATCCAAGTGCTGAATACAACGGGGCAGGTGTTACTGGAACAGCGAGAATACCGCGTCAGCAATAGCACTTTTGATATTGATCTGCAAAATTACCCGGATGGCTTATACCTGATTCGCGTTTTGGCAGATGGTGCTGTAGCAACGCGTAAGTTGATAAAAGGATAAGGCAACTGTTATGCCTTTTCAAGGAAAGCCCAAAGAGCCGTATCCGCTTTTTGGGCTTTTTTACATTTTATCTATCAGAAAAGGAATTGAACTATTGAATAGACCAGGGCATATTTCTATTTAAAGGAACATTTTTTCAATCCTTATCAACAGAATGACCAGTGAGCAAACTGCCGTTAAAACGGCGTATTTTAGCATTGTCGGAAATGTTATATTAGCCCTTATTAAAGGCTTTGCAGGGGTTTGGGGGAACTCTTATGCGTTGGTTGCAGATGCAATTGAATCAACTACAGATATCTTTTCCTCGCTACTAGTTTTATTTGGACTCAAATATGCCAAAAGACCAGCAGATGGAAATCATCCCTATGGCCACGGAAAAATAGAGCCGCTGATCACTTTTATTGTAGTGGCATTCCTCGTTACTTCAGCCACGATTATTGCCTACGAAAGCATCCAAAATATTCAAACACCGCACGCCCTACCAAAAACTTGGACCCTATTTGTTCTAGGAGGCATTATACTCTGGAAAGAAATAGCTTATCAAATTGTCATCAAAAAAAGTCAAGAAACCCATAGCTCTTCGCTGAAGGCAGATGCTTGGCACCACCGAAGTGATGCCATTACCTCTATCACTGCTTTTATCGGAATTTCCATAGCCCTAATTTTTGGACAAGGATATGAAACGGCGGATGATTGGGCTGCTTTGCTAGCATCTGGTTTTATTTTGTATAACAGTTATTTGATCTTCCGACCTGCTTTAGGTGAAATAATGGACGAGCATCTATATGACAATCTTATAGATGAAATCCGAGAAAAGTCCATTCATGTACCAGGTGTCTTGGGGACAGAAAAGTGTTACATACGAAAATCGGGAATGAAATACCATGTTGATCTGCACGCCATAGTAGATGCGAATCTATCTGTAAAAGAAGGACACTACATTGCTCATTGTCTCCAAGACTATCTGCGCAGTCAAATCCCTAATTTAGGCCATGTATTGATTCACATTGAGCCGAATGAATAAAGCACGATTCGCTTCTAAAGTATAGCTTTGTGGCAGGTCTGATAAACTAAAGCAGCTGTTATATCGTTTTAAAAAATGCTGCCTGTCAAGAAAGTTTGACAGGCTTTTTTGTCCCTATGAAAAAGCAAAGCTGATATGATGCAAGACGAAATCAAAAAGCCCCATATGAAACAATGGGGACGTGCGCTCAAAGGAGAAAATTCCTGGACCATGTTTAAAGTCATTTCCGAATTGGTTCAAGGATTTGAAACCCTCAATGAATTAGGCCCCTGTGTCTCCATTTTTGGCTCGGCCCGTACCAAACCCGATCATCCCTATTATAAAATGGCGGTCGATATAGCCCGATTGCTGACGGATGCGGGTTATGGCGTTATCACCGGCGGTGGCCCGGGAATCATGGAAGCGGGCAACAAAGGCGCTTACCTATATGGTGGAAAATCGGTGGGCTTGAACATCAACTTACCCTTTGAACAAGGCCATAATCAGTATATTGACAACGATAAAAACCTCGATTTCCGCTATTTTTTCGTGCGCAAAGTCATGTTTGTAAAGTACGCTCAGGCTTTTGTCGCCTTACCTGGCGGGTTTGGCACCATGGACGAATTGTTTGAAACGCTGACTTTGGTTCAAACCAAGAAAATAACACGTGTACCCATTATCCTGGTTGGTTCTGAATATTGGGGGGGCTTGAAAGAATGGATACGAGGTACTATGCTCGAAAAAGAAAGCAATATCAACGAGGTGGACATGGATCTACTGCCTATCACGGATGATCCGGAAGAAGTCGTTCGCCTTATCAATGAGTTCTATTCAGAAAAAGCTGAACAGCTCAGTCCAAATTATGAATTGTAAGGGGCGTTCTCCCTCTTGGTCACGTGACTTAGAAACGCAGGTTCGGGCAAGGATCAGCCATTCAAATCCAGCTTCGAAGCCGGGGGGAAAAATATTTCTGGTTTCCAATTTTTGCAAGCAACTGATAGGGGGGGATTTACGTTTTTATCATCAACAAATAGAACTTTCATAAAAACGAAATTTTTCCAAACTCCAAATTAACGTTGATCATTATGCAAAAACAAATCATAGACCTCATCAGTTGGCGATTGCACGTTCCTGCACAGTTTATCTACCCGGAAACACATTTTACTTACGATTTGAATTTGGACGCCTTTGATCGGATGTTGCTGATAGCAGAACTGGAAAACCACTTTGCCGTGTATTTGAGTACAGAAGAGGTAGATGCCATAGAAACCGTAAAAGACGCCAGTTTTTTCCTCCAAAGAAAAGCCGCTGCTTAACATGTCAGAAGATCGATCCAGACAACTTCAAGCCGTCGCCCACAATATTGGCATGCGATTCGAGGAGGAAGACCCCTGGGGCTTCGATCGCTTGTTGTCGGAATTTCAGCTCTTCAAGCGCGGCAGACACAGAAAATATTTCCATTTGATGCGTTCACAAGACGACTTAATGGAAACCGATGTTCGCATTTTTGATTACCACTTTGTGACGGGTAGTAGTAATTCCAGAAAAACGCATTTGCAAACGGTATTTTTCATCCAATCTAAAAAATTGGGCTTACCCCACTTTTTGATGAAACCGGAGCGCTTTTTCCATCGGCTCGGCACTTATTTGGGGATGCAAGATATTGATTTTGAAGCTTTTCCGAAATTTTCCGACCAGTACCTGCTCCAGGGCAAGGATGAAGACTACATCCGAGCCAGCTTCAAAAATGAAGTTTTACATTTTTTCTCCTTACAAAAAGGATGGTCTTTGGAAGGTTTGAACTATTACCTGATTTTTTATAAAAAGGATCAACTCTTGCTGCCTTCAACGATTGCAGATTTTTATAAAAAAGGCATGACCTTACATAGAATGCTTCAAACTAGGCTTCCAGATATTGAGCTTTGAATTCATTCCTCCTCTTCCGTTGGGGGAGAGACAGATGGCGAGGTCATGCGGTATTCTACCATTTTCAGGTAGCGCAAAAACACGCCCCAAGCCATGATGCTACTTACGATAAGCCCTGTGCGCCCATCTAAAAAACCCCACTTTAGAATATAATGCTTAAAAAACCGGAATAAGGGTTTCAGCAGCAAATGGTAGGCATTGACTTTGGTAGTGGAGGCTTCGTGATCCTGAGCAGACCATTCTGCATAGCGGTGTATTTTTTCAAGAAAATGGGTAGAATCTTTGAAGGTGTAGTGCAGCATTTTATTTTTTAAAAATCCCACCCGTATGCCTTCCGTAATGATTTCTTCGTGAACCCGCTTGTCGTTGTATCGGCAAATATCGCGCCGGAAAAAACGCACGACTTGATCGCCCTGCCAACCGCTAAACCGGATTTCCTTACCCAGGAAATAATTCTTGCGCCCAATCCAGAAAGCATCATAAGGGATATCATCGGCAGCCAGCCAACGCTGTATCTCTTTTTTTAATTCCGGGCTTATCCGTTCGTCAGCATCCAGCAACAAAATCCATTCGTGGCTGGCCTGGGGGATGATCCAGTTTTTCTGGTCAGCAGGGCCTTTATAGACCCTTTGATATACCCGATCGGTGTAATTTTTGGCGATCGCTACAGTATTGTCCTCGCTGAAGGAATCCACTACCAGCAATTCATCGGCCCATTTTACGGACTCCAATGCTTCCCCGATGTTGTGGGCTTCGTTGTGGGTAGTCAATATGACGCTGAGGGGGCGCATAGGCTGTGGATGTATTAGGCTAGTACCTTGCCATAAGCGATAAAGTAAGGATTGAGCAGGTTTTCTTTATTGTACTGCAAAGCTTCTCCATTTTCGTGTTTGATCACTTTCCCTCCGGCAGCTTCCAACACCGCTTGAGCGGCAGCGGTATCCCATTCCATAGTAGGGGCCAGGCGCGGATAAATATGCGCTTCGCCCTGTGCCAGGATCAAAAACTTGAGCGAACTCCCTTTGGAAACCAATTCTGGCGCTTCAAATTGGTTGATGAAAGCAGCGGTTTCTTCGTTCAGGTGAGAACGGGAACTGATGAGTTTTAATCCGGCGTCCTTTAGTTGAAACTCGGCCACTTGCAGGGCTTGCTGTTGGCCGTTTTTCTCCAGGAAAGCTCCCACTCCGGGCGCTGACCAATAGGTTTCATCAAAACAAGGTACGTGCACTACCCCAAAAATAGGGCATTGCTGATGGATGAGTGCGATGTTGACGGTAAATTCGCCGTTCCGCTTGATGAACTCCTTCGTCCCATCCAAGGGATCAACCAGCCACAGGTAATCGTACAACTTGCGTTCGGAGTAGGGTATTGCTTTGTTCTCTTCCGACACAATGGGGTATTGGACGCTTAAAGCCTGTAAACCGCGACAGATAACGTCATTAGCCGCTTTATCGGCCAAGGTCAGCGGCGATTGATCGCCTTTGGTTTCAATGCCAAAATCGTCGCTGTTGTATATTTCCAGAATGACCTTTCCGGCCTCTTGTGCTATGGCGATGACCGATTGAGCGAGTTGGATGTAATTCATTTTCTGAAACTGGTTTGGAAGTTTGTGTTTTTATTGTTACTTCGCAACGTTTTGAAAAAGCGGATATCATTTGCGTTCAGCTAGGGCAAAGGTAATTTTGATGGCTAAAAATTTTGCAATTATCCATAAAAAATGGTGTTCTCATGGGACAAAAAATTCTGATCACGGGCGGCTGTGGGTATATTGGCAGCCATACCATCGTTGATCTAATCGAAAAAGGGTTTGAAGTAGTGTCTGTGGACGATTGGAGCAATTCCGATGCGGCCTCTTTATTAGGTATAGCAGCCATCACCGGGCGCGAGGTGACCAATTATGCCGTGAATCTATGCGATAAGGCCAAAACCCGTTCGATTTTTGAAGCCCATCCCGATATAGTGGGAATTATTCATTTTGCAGCCCACAAATTTGTAGGCGAATCCGTAGAAAAGCCGCTGAAATATTTCAGCAACAACCTGTACAGCTTGCTGAATTTGCTGGAACTGATGGAAGAATTTGCTGTTCGACACCTGATTTTTTCTTCTTCTTGCTCCGTCTATGGCAACGCCCGCGAACTCCCAGTTACCGAAGAAACGCCGCTTCAGGATGCCGAGTCGCCCTATGCCCGCACCAAGCAGATGGGGGAGTACATTTTAAAAGATTATGCTCGAGCCAATCCCGGACAAAACTCGGTGATACTCCGCTATTTCAATCCGGCTGGTGCGCACCCCAGCGCCTTGCTGGGAGAGTCGCCCATCAATCCGGCTTCCAACCTGGTGCCAGTAATTACTGAAACAGCGATCGGCAAGCGCGGCAGCATGACTGTTTTTGGCAACGACTACCCCACCAGAGATGGCAGTTGTATCCGCGATTATATTCATGTTATGGATTTGGCCGATGCGCATACCAAAGCGTTGGAATACTTACTGGCCGAAAAAAACAGCAGTAATTGTGAGGTTTTTAATTTGGGCATAGGGGAGGGCGTAAGTGTGTTGGAAGCGATCAATGCCTTCATAGAGGTGAGCAATGTCCCGCTCAATTACGAATTGGGTGCTCGTCGTCCGGGCGATGTGGTAGCTATTTATTCCAATTTTGATAAGGCGGCTCAACATTTGGGCTGGCAGCCCCAATACGGCATTCGCGATATTATGGAAACGGCCTGGAGGTGGGAACAACGGAGAAGTGGCTAGTGTGTAGGCATAAAAAAAAACAGCTCCGCTGGGACGGAGCTGCAAAAAAACCAACTTCAAAGGGGGGTAAGCGTAACTCATTTCGTGTTATAGTAGTGTGCAAAAAATTACTTACCGATTTATCAAAGTCCTTACCCTAGCAGACACACTTAAAATGAACCGTTTAGCCCGCTAGGGTAAGGACAAAATCGGGAAGTTAATTTTTCTGCGTTCCATAGGACATCTTTTAACATTTTTTAGCTAATAGATTTTAGACCTCAGCACAGGGATTTCCTCTTTATTTCACTCGATGGTATAGTAAGGGAAGCGATTCCTGAAAGGTAATTCCAGGTTCTACCCGAAGTCATTCGACTCAATATGCAAAAAGGAATAAAAAAATAAAATAGGGTTGATACTATTACCACCGGAAAGTGGTAATACTCCAATTGGGAGCAGTAATTTAGACTAGATAGTTGCTTGCATCAGGAGGGGGGACTCCTATCGGTTAATGGATGAGCTATTACTTTCAAGGGACAAATATAGCACAGATTAGCCTAAATGTCAAGGTTTTGAGGGAGGTATTTTTTTAAAAGGGGTGATTTATTTTTCGTTCATGCCCATCACCTCGCCCTCAGCCTGGCAACTGGGCAGATGACTTCCTCCAGCGAGATACCGCCATGTTGGAAAGTATTCTTGTAGTAGTTGTTGTAGTAGTTGTAATTGTTGGGATACAAGAAGAACTTATCCTCTTTAGCAAAAATAAAAGTAGAGCTTACATTGGGTCGAGGCAGTTTGGCTTTTTCTGGATCCCGAATGTCCAATACGTCGCGTTTATCAAATTGGAGGTTGCGCCCTACTTTGTAGCGCAGGTTGGTCGTGGTTTCCCGGTCGCCTACCACTTTGGAAGGGGTATTCACCCGAATGGTGCCGTGGTCGGTGGTGACGAACAATTGAACGCCTTTTTCAGCAGCCTTTTGCAAGGCAGCCCACAACGGTGAATTCTCAAACCAGGAACGGGTGAGTGAGCGGTACGCTTTTTCATCGCCGGCCAATTCTTTGAGCACCTCCATTTCTGTACGGGCATGGGAAAGCATGTCGATGAAGTTATATACAATTACCGTAAGGTCGTTTTGCAGGTAGTTGACGATATTGTCTTGAACCTGCTTGGCGTGATTGACATTGGTGACTTTAACGTAATCGAATCGGAGTTCCTTGCGGAAGGTGCGCCCGATTAATTCCCGGAGCAGGTCATGCTCGTGCAGGTTTTTGCCCCCTTCATCGTTGTCGTTTTTCCACCAGATCGGATAGTATTTTTCAATTTCCAGGGGCATCATGCCGGCAAAAATAGCATTGCGGCTGTACTGGGTAGAGGTCGGAAGGATGCTGTAAAAATAGTCTTCCTCCTCCAGTTTGTAATATTCTGATAAAATGGGCTCTATGACCTTCCATTGATCGTAGCGCAGGTTGTCAAGCACCAACAAGATGCTGGGTACATTACTATCTAAGTTTGGAAAAACCTTGCTGCGCAGCAAGTCAGAGGATTTGATGGGGCCTTCATTTTTCTGTATCCAGTCGAGGTAATTTTTGACGATGTATTTGGAAAACTCCGTATTCGCTTCGCTCTTCTGAGAGGCCAATATATCAATCATAGCGCTGGAGTTGGCTTCATCAATTTTCAATTCCCAACCGATGATGCGCCGATAGATGTCCACCCATTCTTCGTAGTTGAGGCCGCTATTGATCTGCATAAAAATCTGGCGGAACTCCTGCTGGTAATCGGAAGATGTTTTTTCCCGCACCAAGCGTTTGTTGTCGATGATCTTTTTCAGGGTCAGCAATATCTGGTTGGGGTTGACCGGCTTGATCAGGTAGTCGGTTATTTGTGAACCCAAGGCTTCCTCCATCACATTTTCCGCTTCATTTTTGGTAATCATTACCACGGGTAAATGCGGTCTTTGGTCTTTAAGTTTGGTCAGTGTTTCCAATCCGGTGATACCGGGCATACTTTCGTCCAGAAAAACAACATCTATATTTCCATTGTTTTCACATTCTTCCAGCGCATCGTAGCCATTTGTTACGGTGATGACTTCGTAGCCCTTTTTTTCCAAGAACATCAACTGGGGTTTTAACAAATCAATTTCGTCATCGGCCCAAAGTATGGTGATGGAATCGTTTACTGCCATTCGTTTTTTATTTCTTTTATTTTGATGATAGGTAGCGGGTTTCGGCGAAGTTCTTCATTTTTGTCCATAAAAGACGCACCTTATTTGACAAATCTTGTGGAAAAAGGCCTTGCAGAAAACATAACGACTGCAAAGAGAGATGATTTTCGCTTGCCGTACTTAAAAACCTGCTTAAAGTACGGCATTGCCTCAGTCACACGATTTGTCAAAGATCTAAAAAGATTTTATCAACGCTTTATTGCCCGGAGTGTTAAAAATAAAAAAATAAGTCCGATTTACCGGAGCAATGCCACGAAACAGCAGCCATGAAGCACAAGAAAATTTTGAATGACCCGGTGTACGGATTTGTCAGCATTCCTTACGGCATCATTTTTGAATTGGTAGAGCACCCCTGGTTTCAACGCTTGCGGCGCATCAAGCAAACCAGCCTGACCCATCTGGTGTATCCCGGCGCCTTGCACACGCGATTTCATCACGCCTTGGGCGCCCTGCATTTGATGCAGCAGGCCATCGAAGTGCTTCGTTCTAAAGGCATAGAGATAACAGAAGCCGAAGGCGAGGCGGCCTGTATAGCCATTCTATTGCACGATATTGGGCATGGTCCGTTTTCCCATACGCTGGAGCATACTTTGATCAATGTTCACCATGAGGCGCTTTCCATTTACTTCATGGAAGCGCTCAATGAATCCTTTGGCGGCCAACTGAGCCAAGCTATCGCTATTTTCAAGGACGAATACCCAAAAAAGTTTTTGCACCAACTGGTATCCGGGCAATTGGACATGGATCGACTGGATTACCTCAATCGCGACAGCTTTTTTACGGGGGTTCACGAAGGCGTAATCGGCTACGACCGGATCATCAAGATGTTGTCCGTTCATCAAGGCGAATTGGTCGTGGAAGAAAAAGGGATTTACTCCATAGAAAAGTTCTTGATTGCCAGACGATTGATGTATTGGCAAGTCTATTTGCACAAAACGGTATTGTCGGCAGAATTGATGCTGGTCGCGGTGCTTAAACGAGCCAAAGAATTGGTCAGGGCTTCCGTAGATGTACCTGCATCGCCAGCGCTCAATTTTTTTCTACAGCAGGAAATCAGTGAAAGCGATTTTGAGCAAAACCGCAACGCGTTCTTAGCGCGCTTTGCTTCACTGGATGACTTCGATATTACTTTTGCCCTAAAAACCTGGTACGAGCATCCCGACCGGATTTTGTCTTATCTGTCCAAGGGCTTGCTAGACAGAAAGCTTTTTCGCTTAGAATTCCATTATTTCCCTTTTGCAGCAGATTATGTGGCTCAAATCCAGGAACAAGTTCTTGCTATTTTCGGAGAAAACGAGACCGCGTTGCCCTATCTGGTGCTCAAAGGCAGCGAGTCGAACAGCGCTTACCGCAAATTCAAAGACGAAATCAAAATTTTGCACAAAAACGGCAAGGTACTGCCCATGTCAGAAAGCTCCGATTACGACATTCAATCCAAGGAAGTGGTGAAGTATTACTTGTGTTATCCCAAGATGGATAAAAAATAAAAAATCTGCTTTTGTAACGCAGAAAAATGAACTTCCAAATTTTGTCCCTACCCTAGCAGGCTCCGCTTGGGTAAGGACTTTGATCAATCGGAAAGTAATTTTTTGCACACTATTATGCTTCGCAAATGGATTTCAGCTTGGCGAGGGCTTTGGGCCAGGTTTCCGAAAAATAGGCCTCAAATTCCGGGTTAGATTCCATGTCCACTTGGAGTAAGGTGCCATCTTGCGCTGCCTTGAATGTATAATTTTCTAAGGCCCCAGCCCAAGCATCAACATGCGGGCCGCTGGTAATTTCTTGTCCATTTTCTATCACACCCAAGTGCTCAATGGAAATAAACTCATAGGGGATGTTTTCCTTGATTCTACTTACCATCCCGCCGCAATTGCCATCCTGATCTTCGCCTATGAAACTGATTTTTGCCCCTTTTTCCCAAGACCCCTCAAAGCGGGAACTCGGGTTGAATTCAGCTGTCCAGGCAGCATAGCTTACAGGGGCGATCATGGTGCGATATACTTGCTCGACATCGGCGTTGATGTGAATTTCAAAATGAAGTTTATCTGTGCTGAGTGGCTTTTCCGCATAATGCTTAAAATTGTCCAATATGGCCTGCCAACCGCTGCGCTGCATGTCGATGGAATGGAAGTTTTCGGCATCAAAAGTTTCCTTTACATGCGTCGTGTCACCATCTTTAGTAAAAGCGACTTCCACTTTCCGGCCATCTTCCATCGTATATGCGATGAATTGCTGGGGCTGTACTTCCTCATAAACACCTCCAAAATCAAATCCGACGCTGCCGTCTTTGGCTTCCATGCGGGCACTAAACTTTCCGCCGGCTTGTAAGTCATTTTCTGCTTTAGTGGTGTGCCAATCGTCGGAAGCGTGGTTCCAATGAACGATGTGTTTTGGGTCGGTCCAGCAGGCCCAAACCTTTTCAATGGGCGCATGGACAGTCGTTGTTACCGTGATGGGTGTTTTTGTCGTAGTTGTCATGGTGACTTTATTTAGTTGATGTAATTTGATAAGGCAAAGTTAAGGGACATACAGGGACTTTACGCGGTGTAAATACGACAAAACAGAGGGGGTTTGCGACTTTTTTTTTATTTATTTCAATTTAAAAACTTTTTGTTTTTAAATTAAAGGCCTAGTTTAGGTGAAAAGAGTTGAAGAAGTCAAGAACCTGTTGGTTTTTTTTCTTTTCAGTAGTCAGTACGCCTAATGAGTAGTACCGATTCTTACCCAAGAAAACCCCTTCAAACGAAACCAATCCTCGATATATTATCCATCTTATTAAAAAATATTTCATATAGAAATTTTTCAACTAAATACTTGACTTATATACTCCGAATACATACCTTTGCGCCATCCTGTTTTTACAGGGCATACTAAACAGACTTACCTAAGAGAAAACTTACCTTTTTATTTTACCCTGTTTCTCCCAACAGACCCAGATGACACACTAAACCGAACCCTCGTTATTATTTTTACCTGTATTCTTTTTTGACCTACATAATCTCACAATTTGACGGCCTGACTGAGGTATGCCTATGGCAAACCATTGTCTGCGGCGTACCTCAATCCCTGGTACTTGCCTGTGCAGGATATTCCCTGCTATAGGCTATGTACAAGCATATCTCTGGGAAATAGTTGATTTTCGACAGAATGCTAATGCTTTGAACCATTTTGAGATAATGGGCCCGTAGTGTATTGCTCATTAATTGACATGGTAAAAGCAAGAACGGCAAGTGGTTGCCGCAGGGAATTGTATTGCAGTATTTAAACTTTTAATTGTTAACCAAAAACCGTTTTGCATCATGAGGTACACATTAATTACCTTATGGGTATTAAGCTATTGCTATGCTTATACTCAGACCAATTTTCAACCCTTACAACTGGTAAACACTGCAAAGATTCAAGGCCGCTTTTTTGAGGAAGCGGCGCTGTTCAGTCCAACAGCTTCACATGCAGGTGATTTCAGCGCACTGAAAGACAAGCATCAGATGATGGACTTAGATGAAGAAGCTTTACAGCAATTATTGTTTGATCAACCTGGTGAATTTCTCTTGACATTGCCTTCGGCCCAAGGTAGAGATGCCAGTATGGAACTGGAACTAGTGCGGGTGTTCCCCCTTACGGATGACTTCAGTATCCTGCTGGCCTCTACCGGGCAAATGTCGAAATCAGGCGACCGCGGCATTCACTATCGCGGCGTCATTAAAGGCCAGGAATCATCCGTTGTTGCGTTTAGCTTTTTTGAAAACGACGTAATGGGATTAATCAGCGCCCCAGAAACGGGCAACCTGGTGCTCGGTAAAATTGCCGATGGTCGCCAACAGGAGCAATACATACTTTACAACGACCGGGAAGTATTTCGGAATTCGGAATTTGAATGCGGTACATCGGATGAGGGAGAGCCTTACCATCCTGACGAGCTCAAAGACCAAACGGTAGGCCGCAACACGGGCGACTGTGTTCGCATATACCTGGAAATCGACCACGACGTTTTTCAAAGCAAAGGTGGCGCTACAGGCACGACCAATTATATCACCGGACTGTTCAATCAGGTAGCCACGCTATATGCCAATGAAAACATCAATGCCGTTTTATCTCAAATCTATCTTTGGGATACACCCAGCCCTTATTATTCGACCAGCAGCTATACCCTACTCACCCAATTTGTCAATTTGCGCCCCAATTTTAATGGCGACTTGGGGCAGTTGATTTCCTACCAAGCCAGTGGCGGCATCGCCTATTTATCGGGCTTGTGCAGCAGTTTTTCACCTAAGCACAGTTTTTCCAGCATCGGCAGCACCTACTCTAATGTCCCGACTTATTCCTGGTCGGTGATGGTGGTGACGCATGAATTGGGGCATTTATTCGGTTCGCGCCACACGCATGCCTGCGTATGGAATGGCAATAGTACTGCTATTGACGGTTGCGCGGGATACATAGAAGGCAATTGTGCTTTGCCCGGCTATCCGGCGGGCGGGGGTACGATCATGTCGTATTGTCACTTGCGAAGCGTGGGCATCAATTTGAGCCTGGGTTTTGGCACACAACCGGGAAATGTGATCCGAAATGCGGTGACGAATGCCAGTTGTTTGCAACCTTGTAGCGACGGCGGTGGCGATTCGGGTGGCGATGACCCCGGTACAGGCTGTACTGGCCAGGAAGTGAGCCTGAAAATCGTTTTGGATACTTATGGTGCGGAAACTACCTGGGAATTGCGCGATAGCAACGATCTGGTGCTTTATTCCGGGGGGCCGTATCCGGCTACTTCCAATGGATCGGTAGTAGAAACGAGCATGTGCTTGGGCGATGGTTGCTACTTTTTCCAGATATATGACTCGTATGGCGATGGCATTTGTTGCGATTTTGGGCTGGGAAGCTATACTTTGAAAGACAGCAGCGGCTACGTCATTGCTACAGGCGGGCAATTCACCAGTACAGAAGAAATTGCTTTTTGTCTTCCTTTTGAAAATGAGGAAAACGACTGCGGCTTTATCGACTTCAGTGAATATACCGTCAGCAGCTTTGGGGGCGGGCAGGATGGCGGATCGTACAGCGTATTAGAAGATGGCGACGGTATATTTATCCAGAATAATGCCTGGAAATCCATCAACTACCAATACGAGGTAACGCCCTATACCATGTTGGAGTTTGAGTTTGGCTCTACCGTTCAAGGAGAGATACACGGGATTGGATTTGATAATAACAACAGCATTTCATCCAATTATACCTTCCGGGTGTATGGTACTCAAAACTGGGGCTATGGCGATTACGACAATTATCCAGGAGGGGCCGTTTGGAAATCCTATACCATTCCCGTAGGCGAGTATTATTCGGGGCGTTTTGATCGCCTTTTCTTTGTGGCGGATCACGATCGGTCTCCGCGCAATGGCAATTCCTTCTTTAGAAATGTGCGGGTTTATGAAGGAGTAGATGGTTGTGGTCAAAATCTGGAAGGAAGCGTTGTCAGTTTGGTAGAACACACTTGGCCTTTCCAGGTACTTGCTTATCCCAATCCAGCCAGCGACTACCTGAATATAGAGGTGCGCAGTGAGGAAATTGGGGAAGCAACCATCCAATTGTACGCCATCACCGGGCAATTGGTTGCTGAAAAACGGACGGCTATCATTACAGATGGCTTTTACCAGGAGCACTTGGAGGTTCAAAACCTGCCAGCGGGTACCTACCTGTTAAAGCTGATGATGGGGCAGGAACAACACATTGAGAAAATACAGTTGAATAGGCGATAGACAGCACTAGTATCAACACCTAAAATCCGATTATCGTAGTTTTTGTTTTCATAGTAAGGGCCAGGCTTAAAAAAGACCTGGCCCTGTTTTTTTTCTTCATCGCTTGCACCTCCCTGAGGCATTTGGCGATGAAATGTTAGGATGAAAGCATCCTGAGTTTTGGGTTAGGCCAAAATTCGGGAGGCTCATTTTTGGATAAAAACCGCCCCTGCACTGAATATTTGTCTTGCAAGGTCAAATTTTTTCCCTTATCTTGCCCTCATCAATACGACCATTCCGGTCGCGCTTTCGCAAACTACCCAAATAAATTACACAAGAACAACACTTACCTTGCCCACGGCAAAGGATGGACGTTTTTTCTTTGTAACCAAAACCATTTGTAATATGTTACAGTTTTCATTGCTTAATTCCAAAAACGCAAAAAACATGCGAACAAAACAATTGTTTAATAAATTGATTATCAATTATTTACCCCCCCCATTTTCTTTCGACTCACCAAATTCCTTCACGCCCCGTTCATCGGCCTACTGCTTGTGGCTATGCTGATTAGTTGGGAGGGGAAGGCGCAATCGGGATGTGGACTCAGTTTAAGGATTATGCCTTCGCAAGTAGAGGATTGCTACACGGTGAAAGTGCCTGTTCTTTTGGGTGGGTCTCCTAGCTTACAAACATTATGCGGCTTTTTGTTAGCAGGAGAAATTACGGGTGAAAATACTAGTATTGTAGGCATTGAACTGAATGACCCAAGTGATTTCCAAAATGTTTCTTTTTCCGGGCAGACCTTCAATATCAACAATGGTAATGATGCTACAATATATGAGCCGGGGTCGTCTGCCCCGTTTTTATATCTATTGGTAGAGACATCACCGGGAGAAACTTTCGACGTAAACTTTACAAACACGCTTTACATGCCGAATAGTTGCTCACCCCCAAACCCGATTTGCGATATTGAGAATATTACCTACGATGTTCCTAATACCCCTCTGAACGGAGTACCTGCCGGCATAGACTGCCTACTGGAGAATGGCAACCTCGATTACGACCTAGAGATGTTTGTTGATGTGGCTAGCGCAACGTTTGAACCAGATTCTGGAACTTATACCATCCCGGTTAAGGTACGGGACAACAACTACATACCAGGAGTTAGTCCTCCAAGTGCTACTATCAACTACAACCGCTTGGATTTGCGCATTACCTACAGCGACCTTTACGGCAATATGGACATTACTGATGTAGCTGGCGGTTTAGGAAACCCTGATTTTGAAAACGGGGAAATCGTCATTTCGACCTCAGCGGCTTCATCCTTTTCCATAGTTAATGGCGAAAGCTCGGTTCTTGATATCAAAACCACCCTGCCGCTAGAGCCTACCCAGGGCGGTAGCATGGCCTTTGATATCGAATACTTCCGGCTGGAATATTTTAGCGGGGCTTGTTGCCAAGCTCCTGTTACAGATGGGACATTTACCGTCAATGAACCACTTCGCTGCCAACAATCTGGAGCAACCACCATTTCGGTTGACACCAGCTATCTTTCCGGCGATCAGGTTCACCATCAGGTGTTTTTTCGCACAACTGACCCCTTAGGGTACACGCCCCTTAATCGCCTACTTATTGAACTGGAAATATCAGGCGATGCCAGTCTGCAGTTGGATGAGGCGGCCATACATGCTTCTGTGGATACCGATTTTTGTCCAAGTACCTGCAATGAAGGTGGCGGTATTCCCAACACGAGCGACTGTTTGGACATTTATCAGGTGAACGGCAAATGGCGGATAGCTTTTGGCTTTTGCGATACAATAACGCCAATCTTCTATAATCGTCCCATTTTTGAAATCATCCACTCAGCAGGTTGTAATGTTGACATTAAAGTTTTGCGCGCACAATGGGATCATGACAACAACACGGCGGATGGGTATTGTGTGTTGGATATTAATAAAACATATACCTCGTTTACTACAAGTTCCTTCCCAATTAAAACCATCTGGGAAGCGGAGTGTCCGGTTGAGAACGTGGAAGTTTGCCGTACTTCCGATCCAATTTATTCCTGTGAAAGCTCATGCGAGGTACCATTTTATTCAGATACGAGTGGTGTCTTTTATTATGACTGTTTACATGCTACAACGGGAGCTAGGCTAAAAGCCTGCAAAATGGCCGAGTTTGACAGAAGTTTTGTTTCAACAGCAGATATAATAGTCATTTCAAGGCACATTTTAGGCGTAGCCCCTTTTTCAGAAGCCTGGCAATACGTTGCAGCTGATGTAGATGGTAGTGAAACCATTACTACTTTGGATCAAATAGCGATTAGGAAGTTCATATTAAGCATTAGCACTGAATATCCAGGAGCACCCTTCTGGCGCTTTAAGTCGTGTTATTACGATTTGGGAACAGGTAACCCTTTTGCAAACATTGATGACACCTACAGCAATTTTAGCTTTGTACAAGCAGGCGAAGAACCCTGCTTTCAGGCCATTAAAATGGGAAATGTTACGAATGATTCTTGTGCGGAATCAAATCCACATGGCGAATTGGTTATCAACCTTGTCAATGGTACAGTAGAGTTGAATCATTACAACCTCTTGTTCAAACCCCAAGGCTTCACCAATATTGCCGGTTTTCAGTTTGCACTCCGCTATGAACACAGCAAGCTGGACTATGCCAGCCTTCATGCAGAAGATTTACCCTGGGTGGACAACGACATCCGATATGAAGTACCTACCGAACCCAATCTGTTAAAATTCGTTTGGTTTGACGAAAGCGGCGGTAGCCGTACTTTGAACAGCAACCAGGAAATCATGCGCCTGCGTTTCCAAAAACTGTTGAGCCTACCCAACTACCTGAACGGCTTTAGCCTCGACGAAAGCGAACTACCTGCCCGCGCCTGGCTGGCCGACGGTACGCCCCTGCAAATTGTACTTCAAACAGGCGGCGGCCACGCACCGGGAAGCATCAAGCCTGCGATTCCTGGCGAGGGCAGCGACTGGGCCATAGAAGCCGAACCCAATCCTTTTGAAGAACTGCTGCGCCTGCGTATAAATACCACCTACACAGGAGCAGCCACCTTGACCATATACGATGCCAGCGGGCGCGAAATGCACCGCCAAGACCTAGACGAAGGTGACAACATTCAACAACTGGAAATCCCCACAGCCAACTGGCCTGCAGGGGCCTACTACTACCGCCTGCAAGCAGCAAGCCGAGAATGGAGCGCCAAGCTGTTGAAACAATAAGTCGTTTTCCCAGAGTCAGAGAGTCGGCAGGCACTTCAAAAGTGCCTGCCGACTAACAAGTGTATTTCAATTTTTCTCCTAAAATCAGGTTTCATGAAATCATTGCTCTACCATATAATCCT
>CALMIR010000071.1 GCA_937864265.1 uncultured Saprospirales bacterium
TGTCGTAAATACGCTCGGCGCCAAAAGAAACGCCCACACCCGATACGCCGTTCAGCCCAAATACGCCGGTCAAATCGTCGTACCTGCCGCCGCCGCCTATGCTGCCCATTTGCACCCCTTTGGCTTTTACTTCAAAAATGCAGCCGGTATAATAACTCAATCCTCTGGCCAGGGTAATGTCAAAAATCACTTCATTTTGCAGTGTTCCCAAGCTCAGGTAATCGAACACCGTTTCCAATTCTTCAGCGCCTTTGAGGCCAGTCGGGCTTTCAGCGATCCAGCTTTTGAGGTCTTCGATAGTCTTGATTTCCAATACGGAAGCAATCTTGGCAATGGCTGCTTCGGAAATGCCCCGTTCGGCCATCTCTGTTTTTACGCCGTCCAGGCCGATTTTATCCAGCTTATCAATTGCCACCGTCATGTCCATAAAGCGGTCGCTGATGCCGGCTACGTCGGCGATGCCTGCCAGAATTTTGCGGTTGTTGATCTTGATGGCTACCTCCAGCCCCAACTGGCTAAATACCTCGTCGTATATCTGGGTCAACTCGGCTTCATAGACGAGCGAATTAGAGCCTACCACATCCACATCGCATTGAAAAAATTCCTGATAGCGGCCTTTCTGTGGGCGGTCGGCCCGCCAAACGGGTTGAATCTGATAACGCTTGAAAGGCAGGGCGATGCTATTTTGGTTCATCACCACAAAACGGGCAAAAGGCACGGTGAGGTCGTAGCGCAGCCCCCTTTTGGAAATGGAAGCCGTCAATTTATTGGAATCGCGTTGATCCAGGGCTTGTTCATCGGCTTTCGCCAAATAATCCCCATTGTTCAATACCTTGAACAGCAGCCGATCGCCTTCCTCGCCGTATTTTCCCGTCAGGGTGCTCAGGTTTTCCATGGCTGGCGTTTCGATGGGCTGGTAGCCGTATTTGACAAACACTTTTTTGATGGTGTCAAATATAAAATTGCGTTTGATGACTTCTTGAGGGGAAAAATCGCGTGTCCCCTTTGGTATGCTGGGTTTCATTTAGATTTTTTTAAAGAATGGCTTAAATAGCCGAAGCAAATTGCTTTAAAAAGCGGGTATCGTTTTCAAAAAACATCCGAATATCGCCTATGTCGAAAAGGCGCAAAGCCTGCCGCTCGATGCCCATACCGAAGGCAAAGCCGGTGTATTTTTCCGAATCTATGCCACAATTTTCCAGTACTGCGGGGTCAACCATGCCGCAGCCCAGAATTTCCAACCAGCCTGTACCTTTCGTCAGGCGGTAGTCCTTCTCGGTGGCCGTGCCCAGGTAAACGTCCATTTCAGCGCTGGGTTCTGTGAAGGGGAAGAAGGAAGGGCGCAGGCGGATTTTCACATCCGGGCCAAACATTTCCCGTGCAAAATAGAGCAAGGTCTGCTTCATATCGGCATAAGACACGCCTTCATCCACGTACAGGCCCTCCACTTGGTGGAACTGGCAGTGCGAACGGGCAGAGACCGTTTCGTTGCGATATACCCGCCCCGGGGCAATGATGCGGATGGGCGGTTGTTGCTTGGTCATCACGCGCGCTTGCACTGGCGATGTATGCGTGCGCAGCAGCATTTCTGTACTGTTGAGCAGGTAAAACGTATCCTGCATATCGCGCGCCGGGTGGTCTTCCGGTGTATTCATGGCAGTAAAATTGTGCCAATCATCTTCTATCTCACGCTCTTCTGCCACCACAAATCCAATGCGCTCGAAAATGCGAATGATGCGGTTCATCACGATGCTGATGGGATGGCGGGCACCCAATTCAAAAGGCTCTCCTGGGGCCGTGAGGTCTAGATCACTGGCTGCAGCTTGCTCGGCCGCGCTGTCCAACAGCGCTTTTAGGGCTTCAAACTTGGTTTCTGCAGCTTGCTTCACGGCATTGATGAGTTGACCAAATTCTTTTCTGCGTTCGCCTTCTATGTTGCGCATTTCAGCAAACAGGTCTTTGAGGCTATTTTTAGAGCCAAGGTATTGGATGCGAAATTGCTCCAATTCCTGTAGGTTCTGTGGTTGTGCCTCTTTGATGGCCTCGCCGATGGCCTTTACTTTGTCGAATAATTCTGCTGACATAGTTGCGGGTTTGCCTTTTTATAAGGAATCGTATTCCCCTGCGAATAGTTCCTTTTGTAATTGGGCGCAAAGGTAAGGATTTATCATTGGCTTAGGCAAATAAAGCGCTGGACAAAACTTCATTTGGATCACTCGTGAGAGTACCACCTGTAAACAACTAACCTACATCAGGATACCTCTTTTAATTTTTGCATCAGCCAACCAATATTCACGACTTCTTTTCCTTTGCTGATGTCTTGTTCTAAGCCATGCAAGCGTTCCCGATATTTTTGGTGCGGCAGGTATTCGACATCCGTTTTCAATCGGTACAAGCGGGCTACCAGTTTGATGAAATTACTATTCGACTTGATTTGGTAATCGGACAAGCGGCGGTTGCGGCGGATGTACTTTCGGGTAGCCTCTACCAAAGAAAAAAAAGCCTCTGTTTCCCTCAACTCAAAGTAGCTTTTTAGCTGGATGATTTTGGCAGACATATGAAAAAACGGATCGGAAAATTCCACATCTTGCAAGGTTTGCAGTGCGGTATGGAAAGCTCCTTTTTCAAAATACAGCGCCGCCAGATTGTAGGTAAACACATTATTTTTCACTTCATCTGGCAAGTATTCGCGGTATTGGTAAATGAATTGCTCCGTCCATTCGTATTCTTTCAGACGCAATCCGGCGGTGATGATGTTGATGTACGACCACTGGCTAAGGTAGCCACCGCGCAATAGGATTTCCTTATCGGACATGAGCTGGTACAGGTCTAATATTTCCCGATAAAAGTGTACCTGACCGGAGTTGATTTTTTTGACACAGTAGTTTTGGGCATAGTCGTACAAATCGTTCAGTTCTTCCCGGCGTAATGTCCCGGCATGTTCTGCGATCAGTTGCTTCAATTCGTGGTAATGGCTTTCTTCTGACTCATAGCGCAGCATTTGTAGGGTTTTATAGTAAATCTTTAGGACAGCTTGTTGATCGAAAACGGGGTGTCCGGCCTCGTAAAGGTGGAGGATGTCTTCCAGAAAATGAGCGCGGTAATGGGCGTTGATGACTTTGTTGCGGCTTTCCATATCGCAGGCCAAGCGCAATTTGCTGCACCAGTAGTATTGATCCAAGGCATCGTTTTTTTGCTGCAAATGATGGCTATAATCCCTAGCGCCATACATCAAAGACCAACGATCGCGCAAGTCGGACAAATGCATCCACTGGAAATAATAGGTTTCTGACTGTTGTTCGATTGGCTCCAATTCCTGTTGGTACCGTTTTAGCTGTTGGTCGGTAGCTTGGGCCTGGTTGCGTTCCAGCAATTCTTCTATGATAAAAGGTCTGAGTTTGATTTCATCCTTTTGCAAAGCCATTTGGCCAAAGTACCGATACAGCAATTGCAAGGCATCTGAAATGACGTTGTTGATTTTGAGTTCATTGTAAGGACTTTGCCCAAAAAGATGCGGGAATAGGCTTTGTTTTTGGAGCACATCGGCTTCAAAATCAGGGGCATTTTGCAAGCAGATGTCCACCAACTGGCGTACTTTTTTATTTTTATTAAAAAAAGGGGAAAAAATCAGGTCGCGGTATTTGCTTTGCTCCCGTTTTGAAAGCGATTTTAGCAAAAAAATAAATTTAGACTGTTGCATAAAAATCTATTTAACAAGAATAAAAATCAAATTTAGCAATAGTTTTATTGTAAAAAAGAACAATAAAAAATCTATAATCACAATAAAATGTACTTCAAAGATGATAATAGGTCAGTTACTTTTGTAGTGTGATATTTCTGTTGACAGTTATAGTTCCAAAAACATGTTCAAAAAATCGAAACTCATGAAGCATTTTTTAACCGTTTTCTTCGCTGTTTTTTTAAACGGGCTCCTGTTGCAAGCCCAGGATGACTGCTTTTCCTTGTATGTAAGTTCTGCCCAGGCTCAAGCGGGCGAGCAGGTGTGCCTGGATGTAAGGGCAATGGACAACCTGTCGTTTTTGAGCTTTCAGTTTAGCCTCAATTGGGATGCTAACGCGCTGGCTTTTCAAAGCCTGGACAATTTAAACTTACCGGGGCTGACGGAATCCGTATTTAACACCAACAATAACGGGATACTAACTGTGGCGTGGTTTGACGCCAGTTTTGCAACTGCGCAAATGGAACCAGATGAAGTTCTTTTTTCTGTTTGTTACGATGTGCTCACTCCGATAGGTGCTCAGGCGCTAGTTGCGTTTTCGCAAAGTCCCACACCAGTAGAATTCGTGGATGGCGAATTTAACCTGATCAATAATTACAGCTTGATCAGCGGCAGTGTTTATACGACGGGCAACGCCCCGCCACAATTGGCTTCCGCCTGTGTGGAAGCGCAGGGCTGCCAAGCCGAAAATGGCATCCTCATCAGTATGGCCACTCCTGGCAGCTATACCTTTGAGTGGAGTCAGTCTGGCATCAACGTGGCGAATACCCAAAACCTGATGGACGTGATTGGCGGACAATACCAGCTCTATTTGGCGGATGCGAACGATGCCATTTTGACTGGTTTGTTCAATATAGATCCGCCTGGAGGGGTCGATTTTTACCTGAATGCAACAAATGCCAACTGTGCCAACGGCAACAGCGCCAGTGTTTTTGCAGGTGTATCCGGGGGTAGCGGCAGTTATACCTACAATTGGAACAATGGCGGAACTGAGCCATTTCAGGCTAACCTGCCTTCCGGGGTCTATTGTGTGACCATAACGGATCTGATTACGGGATGTAGTGCCTCCGATTGTATTATCGTTAGTGCAGTGAGCGGGCTGGGTATTTCATCTGATGTTACGCCAGCTTATTGCAATTTCGGGGTGGGTAGCATAGACCTTACTGTGGGCGGAGGCACTGCGCCTTACTTTTTCCAGTGGAGCAATGGCGCTAGCACGGAAGACCTTGTTGGCCTTATTCCTGGCAATTACACGGTTACCGTTACAGATGTCATTGGGTGTACTGGGGTAGCAGAAATAACCGTGCCTTACGTGGACGAAGTTTATTTCGACAGCCAGGTCAGCCAAGCGCTTTGCGATGGCACAGGCGGCGCAATATTGATTGATGTGCCTGATTTTGGCATCTATACCTACCAATGGAGCGATGGCGCTACCACTGAAGATCGGCTGAACCTGTCTGCTGGCACTTATACGCTCACCATAACCGAGCACCAGCAAGGCTGTAGCAGCGAAGCGACTTTTGAAGTGGAGGCAACAAACCTGGTCGTAGGCTTCAGCTATGATTGCAACAACGATAACGGCAACTGGCTGGCCGACGTATCCGCTGTGGTATGGAACGACGATACGCAAGATTATACCTTCAATTGGAGCACGGGATTTACGGAAACCAGCAATTTCATCAGTACCCTTATTGGTGTGCCAGGCAATGCCACTTACTCGCTGACCGTAACGAATGAGGAAGGTTGCAGCTATATTTCCGAACCGCTGTATGTGGACTGCTTTTCAAATCCTGAGCTGACTACCGGGTACAGCGTAGATTGCTTTGGTTCTGGGTCAGAAACCATGGCCGAGATCACTTTAGAAGTACTACAAGGGGGAACGCCACCTTTTTCTTTTGCCTGGAGCAATGGTATAACTACAACAGGCAATAACAGCACCGTGGCGACCGTACCGGGCAACGCGATATACACCGTGACCATCACCGATGCCAACGGAATTATCTATCCTGTAGAAACCGTTATCGCCAATTGTGGCGGCAATAGCGGTGACGGCGTTGGTGTCATTATTTCCAGTGCTAGCGTAGTAAGTGGCGAGGCTTTTTGCCTGGATGTTACGGTTGAAAATTTCGAGAATATAGCAGGCGCTCAATTTAGCATACAGTGGGACGCGGCTTATGCCAGTTTGGAAGAAGTTATTCCGGGCACGCTTTCTAATCTGAATATGACCGCTTTTAATACCGATGAAGCGGCTAATGGCTTGATCACTTTCGCCTGGTATGATCCAACAACGTTGGGCCAGAATCTGACTGATGGCGCAGTTTTGTTTTCGCTGTGCTTTGAAGCTTTAAATATTGGTGGCATCACCCCTGTTTTGGTTAGCAACCAACCTACTTTGATCGAATTTACGGATGGTTTTACCATTTTCCCTTACTATTTACACAACGGAGAAATATCCGTAAGTGCACCAGATGTATGGCCGGGCGATACAGATACCGATCAAGTGGTCAGCCATTTCGATTTGCTCAACATCGGCTTGGGCTACGGCCTGACTGGTGTGCCGCGCGCTACTTCAAGTATTGCCTGGGATGCCCAATTTTCTGATAATTGGGGACAAAACACCCCCGTTTCGCTGGTTGATTATAAACATGCAGATACTAATGGCGATGGCCAGATCAATACAGCAGATACACTGGCTATCCACCAGAATTGGGACTTGACTGTCAATTTGGTGGACAACCCGGAAGGCTTGTCGAATACTCCCCCTACCCGAAATGCCGGCGCCCTCATTTATGTAGAACCACACGCTGTGATTCCTGGTGAATCCGCGATTTTCAACATCGTCATGGAAAGCACGGAGGCGCAGATGGAACCGGTTTACGGCCTGGCTTTCAGCATCGTTTACGACACAGCAGCGGTTGAGGCAGGTACGGCCTATCCGACTTTTGGCGAAAGCTGGTTGGGCGAATGGAACGACAATTTGATTTCCATGTCCAAAGAATATTACCAGCAAGGTCGCCTGGATATTGCGGTCACGCGCACCGATGGGGAAAATGTTGCTGGTGAAGGCATCATTGGTCAATTGCACATCACCATTCAGGATGTCATCTTCATGCGCACGACTTCCGAATATCCGCTGCTTTTCAATATTGAAAACCTGCGCCTGATCAATAATCTGGAGGAATACCTGGCCATCAGTAGTGAAGGTACCACAGCAATCGTGGACATACCGAATGCATTAAAGCAGCCAAACACAGACTTGGGCATCGAAGTATTCCCCAATCCAGTCGCTGAGGTGTTGCATATTCGAAGTACGGATTCCTGGGAAGGCGGTCAACTCCTGCATCTCGATGGTAAAAATGTGCTGAGCTTTGGTCAAGTGGATAAGCTGGATATGGCTCATTTGCCGAAAGGTACTTACCTATTGCGCCTTTTCACAACAGAAGGTGTCGTTGTTAAACGGATCGTCCTTCAGTAATTAAGTAGTGTGCAAAAAATGACTTCCCGATTTATTGAAGTCCTTACCCTAGCGGACACCCTTAAAATGAACCGTTTAGCCCGCTAGGGTAAGGACAAATCAGGAACTTAATTTTTCTGCGTTACTAAAACACTTTTCTTTTATTTAAAAAATTCTAAGCCATGAAAAAATATCTGTCTTTCCTCTTCATTGCCTTGTTTGCTTTCAGCCTTCAGGCTCAAACAGCCACCTTAGCAGGTAGCGTTTACTCCCCTAATGGAAATAGCTACGAAAATGTTACGGTGAATTTGTTGGATGAAAACGGGAGCTGGCTCCAAGGCACCAACACTACCAATGACGGGGCATACCAATTCAACAATTTGCCCATTGGGGCTTCTTACACCATTCAATTGGAGGTGGAGAATAATTTTTTACAGGAAACCGTTTCTACGTTTGATATTGTGCTGATTTCAAGGCATATTCTAGGGTTGGTACCGCTGGATTCGCCCTTTAAAATATTGGCTGCGGATGCGACCCAATCCCAAACGCTTACGGTTTCCGATATGATCGACATCCGCAAATATGTACTGGGAATAACCAATACGCTTACTCAAGGATTTGGAATTCAGTACTACCAAACGAATATCCAATTCAATGCCCCGAGCAATCCTTTTGCTGGCTATTCAGGCGGCAGCCCCACGATCCAGCTTGATGAAGATACGTTTGACTTTGATTTTTATCTCTTTAAAACGGGAGATGTTAGCTTTTGATAATCCCATAAACGATTGCCACACAGATGTAAGCAACCGGTATTAAATAAGACGAGCCAGTTTTTGCTGGCTCGTCGTTTTTTATAACTTTGCACATTGCTTATTTGTTAAGCCTATCTTTTCACCACTTTCCGCGTATAAAGCGTTCCACCTACATACAACTGCAATTCGTACATCCCTGCACTCAAGCGCGATAGGTCAATCGGCAACTGTTGATCGCCCTGTACCTTGCCCTGCGAACGCAGCGATAGCATTTTTTTGCCATTTAAGTCAAAGAGGTTGGCCTGTACTTGGGCGGCCTCTTTCAAATTGAAAAGCACATTCAGGTAATTATCCACCGGATTGGGGTAGGTAACCAGGCGGATATCGTCCGCATCTGGCGCATCCAGGCTGCTGGTCAAATTCCCTAATACCAGGATATCATCGAAAGAAATGAGGTTATCATCGAAAGAATCGTGCAAGAAAGCCACGTAGATGGTTTGTCCGGCATAAGCGGCCAGACTGTAGCTGTGTGGCTCCAGCACACATATAAAAATATTATCTCCTTCGGTATAGGTATAGTATTCTTCCAGGGTAAAACGATCTGCGTGTGCATAGCCCGGACTGATGTTAAAGCTATCGATCTCCAGGGCATCGTCGTTGGGATCGGCAGAACCATTTGGAAGCGGGTCTAGCATTTCGGCAGCAACAAAAGCGGTATCGGTGTAATAGCCAAACAATGGATCAAAGCCTTCTGTAGCAATCAGTACTTTATAACCATCCATGTAGCGCGGCCCTTGAAACGGCGCAGATTTCCAGTGCAAAGTAGCCTGATCGTCCACAACTTGGATGGGGGGGGTGATCAGCCAATTGAGGTTTTGCGCACTCAGATTGGCCATCCAGGAAGAACTAGCCGCTACGACATTCGTATCCGCAGGCGGAATGCTATCTGGAGAAGCAAAATCCAGCGCCAGGTAAAAATTTTGCGGACGCGACTGGGCTGCTGCTTCACCATCCAGGTCAAAATTGACCCAAATGCTGTCGCTACCATAATTGGCTTCATCCGGAAATTCCAGGTAGCGCTGATCCCAATTGCCCTGAAAGTCTTCAAACAACAGGGTATCCGTCTGCGACCAAAGTACAGCAGTGCATGAAAAGATACAAAGGGAAAGAGTAAGGTAAAAACGTGTCATAGTTTCACTTTTTAGTGAGAAAATGGATTGAGCTTAAATTGTTGTCGTTCTTTGACAGTTTTGTAGAAAAAATTGCCATAGAACCATTGTTCTTGGATGATGATGGTCAGGACTGGAAATCAAACTTACAAAAGAAAAAAGCAGTTTGCAAAAATTTATTTGGAAGCCTAGTACCGCAGAAAAATTAACTTCCCGATTTGTCCTTACCCTAGCGGGCTAAACGGTTCATTTTAAGTGTGTCGGCTAGGGTAAGGACTTTGTTAAATTGGGAAGTATTTTTTTGCACACTAATAACGCAAATGAGGCTTTTGTAAAAAATGGAAATATCCTATCTTGGTGAAAATTCAAGCCAACTTTTCAATATCAAGTCAATGGAAACCATGAAAAACGCATCGATTATCCTATTTTTGGCATTTGCCCTAAGTTCATGCGGCGATACACCCAAATCTGCGGACAAGCAAGAAACACTATCCAATCAAAATGCAGTCGCCCTCCCAAAAGATTCTATGACCCTGCTTTATCAGCAATACCTACGCGAATTAGAGTCGCCAATGCCCACTTTTCAGGAAAAAAAAGCAGGCAAGCTTTTTCCTGTTGACGAAGCCCCATTGGATACCGGCTTTTTTGTATTTCGCCAACGACTGCTGGATGCCATCGAACGCAGAGATGTATTTTATTTAATGGAAATAACCAATAAGGATATAAAAATCAGCTTCGGTGCCGAGCAAGGATCGGCAGACATGGTGAAAATGTGGGGCTTGGACGGCGCGAAAACGGATACTTTAGAGATTTGGTCTATCCTTCAATCTGCTTTGACGCAAGGAGGTGTGTTTCAGGACAATCGAAACGCCTTTGTTGCGCCTTATTATTTTGCTACCTGGCCCGAAGGCTATGATCCTTACGACTTTGGTGTTCTCATCGGAAGCGGCGTCCGACTTCGGGCAGCCCCTAGCCAGCAAGCGCCTATTAACCACACTGTTTCGTATGATATTGTGACGGTTCTATCTGAAGAAAACACCGAGACCATCGAGGGGGAGTCCTATCCCTGGGTAAGGGTCGCATTGGAAAAAGAGGGCGAAGGTTATGTATATGGCAAATACATCGGCTATCCCATTGGCTATCGGGTTGGATTCCAACGCATAGCCGGCAACCACTGGGAGATGAACTTTTTTGTGGCGGGAGATTGAAAATTTTAATGAAAAGAATAAGCTGCATTTTTTGACAAGGCAAGTAACAGCTTTAGGTTACAGCATTTTGTTTTTTATTATTTAATTCAAAAAAAATTGTTTTTCAAATATGCTTCATTATCTTTACCCCAATTAACCCCATTATCATACCTGGAAACAACCCACACGATGAGCTTTTCAAAGCTACTTTTTCCATCGTTTCTGAAGTAGTGGCTTTTTTGCAGCATTATCTGCCCAAATTTGCAAGACACCTCGATCTCAGCAGCCTGCGACAGTTGCGCGATAATTACATCAGCGAGGATTTACGGCAATACTTTACGGATATTGTCTATGCCTGCGACTGGCTAAGACCGGAAGGAGAAGTAGAGCCTATTCAGGTTGCTTTTTTATTGGAACACAAGAGCTATGTACCCGATAATATTTACATTCAGCTCCTGCGATACCTGACGGAAACCTACCAATACCAATATCAAAACAGCATACCACTCCAATTGACCATCCCTGTGGTCATTTACCACGGTACGGAAAGCTGGCAAACGCGTGACATGGCTGACTACTTTTCAATACCCGATGCGGCGCTGAAAAAGTACCTGCCGTTATTCGAGTACGAACTCATCAATCTGCGGGATATAGCGCGGCATACTATCATTAAACAGAAAAGCGGCTATTTCTTGCGCAGTACTTTCCTGGTGTTCAGCCGTAAAAACGATAAAATTTTTTTGAACCAATTCTCCAAAGAAATCTTTAAATTTGTAGAAAGTAAGGAACTTGATGAAGATCAAAAGCTTTATTTTCTGAAGCAGCTGATCACCTATATTTTTAGAACTTATCCGTATAAAAAAGAAGAGTTTCAGGCTTTTACCCAAAAATTATCCGCCATGACACAGACTACCACTACCAGCTTATGGGATTTGCTCCTCGATGAAGGTTTTCAAAAAGGCATTAAAAAAGGTATCGAGGAAGGTATCGAGGAAGGTATTGAAAAGGGCATTGAAATAAGTACGATGATTACACGGCTGAAAGATCATCTGGATATGTTGGTCAGGATGCTGGAATACACAAGCGATATGTTGCTTATTCAAAAACTCTCCGGGCTGCCATTGGAGTTCATACAGCAATTTTCACGGGCCTATTCCCCTGAAAAAATGAACAGCTTATTGAAAAAACTGGAGGAAATACTGCAATCCCATCCATTGGAATCGCCACAACAGCGTATAGCTCAAACAATGCACAATTTCGGCTTTGAGCAAACAGTTATTAACAACTATTTGGCAAATCGCAAATAAAGGCTTTTCACTACAATTGCCCTTAAAAATTGTCAAGGAACGAAAAACTTTCAAACGACAGGCATTTACTAGACTTTGGACACATACTCATAATTAACTAATTATCAGCAAGTTGTGAATGTTTTAATTTTCAAATAACTCTTTGATAGTCAGTTAATTAAGTCATTTTACGTCCAAAGTCTAGTTAGAAAGAAAAATGCCTGTTGTTATGAATCTACCCCTATTACCTCAAAAACATCATCTCCCGATACTTTACCAGAGGCCATTCGTTGTCGTCCACCAGGTATTCCAGGCGATCGGCATGCAGGCGTATGGTTTCTGTAAGCGGCTTGACGTTGTAACAATAGGCGTGTGCTTTTTCTTCAGAAGAAGTTAATTCATTGGCTGCCTTACGGGCATCGCGCATAGCGTCCACGTTTTCCTTAATGGCCGCGATATGCTCGCCGATGAGCTTCACAATATCCAGTTGAGCCTTGAAACTATGCGAGGGCAATCCCAACTCTTGCAAGGTCAGCACATTATCCGCCATTCTGCTCTGATAACTGATGGCGGCAGGCAGAATCTGATTGATGACCATCTCTCCCAGCGTACGCGATTCGATTTGCTGTTTTAGGATGTAGTTTTCGCACATCACTTCGTAATGAGCTTCCAACTCCCTGACGGTAAAAACCCCACTTTCAGAAAACAGCGTTTCGACTTCTTTGCTCACATATACTTTCAGCGCATCCGGTGTATTAGGCGTATTGCTCAAACCGCGTTGGGCGGCTTCTTCCTTCCAGCTATCGCTATACCCGTCCCCTTCAAAGCGAATGGCTTTCGACTCGGTGATGTATTGCTTGATAACGGCCAAAATCGCAGTATTTTTTTCCATTCCATCGGCGATATGACGGTCAACTGCAGACTTAAAATCCTGCAATTGCTTGCCCACGATGGTGTTCATCACCGTCATTGGCGCGGCACAGTTCATGGAACTGCCCACCATACGGATTTCAAACTTATTGCCCGTAAAGGCAAATGGCGATGTCCGATTTCGATCGGTGTTGTCCAGTTCCAAACTGGGCACTTTACTGAGCAAATCGAGCACTTCTTTTACCCCGTGTTGGTCAGCCTCTATGCCTTGTTCGATGTCATCCAGCACCTTAGTCAGGGTTTGGCCAATAAAAACGGAAATGATAGCAGGAGGCGCTTCATTGGCCCCCAATCGGTGGTCATTACCCGCAGAAGCCACGCTGGCCCTCAATAAATCGGCATAGCGATAAACGGCTTGAATGGTGGTCATAAAAAAGGCCAGGAATTGCAGGTTGCTGCCCGGTTTTTTACCAGGCGACAGCAGGTTTTTTCCTGTATTAGTAGCCATCGACCAGTTGTTGTGTTTGCCCGATCCATTGACCCCTGCAAAAGGCTTCTCGTGCAGCAAGACCCTCAACTTATGCCGGCGGGCTACCCGATCCATAATATCCATGAGCAACTGGTTGTGATCAACCGCCAGGTTGCTTTCCTCAAACATAGGTGCCAATTCATACTGCCCTGGCCCTACTTCGTTGTGGCGGGTTCGCACAGGTATGCCTAGTTTGTGACACTCCGTTTCCATGTCGCGCATATAAGCATATACCCGCTCAGGTATGGCCCCAAAGTAGTGGTCGTCCAACTGCTGCCCCTTGGGGGAATGTTTGCCCAACAACGTGCGTCCGGTTAGCAACAAATCAGTGCGGGCATTGAAAAAAGCTTCGTCGATCAGGAAATATTCTTGTTCCCAACCTAGCGTAGTACTTACCTTATTGACCTGACTGTCAAAATACTGGCATACCGGAATGGCTGCTTTTTCCAGAAAAGCCTGTGATTTGAGCAAAGGCAATTTATAATCGAGCGATTCTCCGCCGTAAGTGACAAAAATGGTAGGAATACAAAGGGTTTTACCTTCCTCCACTTCCAAAATGAAAGCTGGAGAAGAGGGATCCCAAGCCGTATAGCCCCTCGCTTCAAAAGTAGAACGCAAACCTCCACCGGGAAAACTGGAACCATCGGGTTCTTGTTGCACCAGGGTATCGCCCGTAAATTCTTCCAAGATTTCGCCATCAGGTCGTAGTTGAAAGAAGGAATCGTGCTTTTCTGCCGTTCTGCCAGTCAGTGGTTGAAACCAGTGGGTATAATGGGTTACCCCGGCATCCATCGCCCAGCGCTTCATACCATCGGCTACTATATCGGCCAATTCGCGCGAGAGCTTGTCGCCTGAATCCAGCGCAGCTTTCACCTTCTGGAAATTAGCCGGACTCAGATAACGCTGCATGGCTTGCTCATTAAAGACGTGGCTGCCAAAGTAGGTTGAGATTTGGGTATCGGGAATATCTAAATAGGTGATCTCTGAAGCAGAGCGGTTCGCAACTTGCTCCAGAGCGCTAAAACGAGAAGTGCTCATGTTTTTGACAAAAGTTATGAGGTAATGATAATTTGCAAAGATAGGGCTTTGTTCCTTTTGGTTTATTTAAGTCCCTGGAATACTTTTATAAACCAACGCTTTTAACCCCCAATTTAGCGGGATACTTGAAGTAAACCGCTAATTAGCTTCCCATCTCCACAGGATTTGTCATAGAAATATGTTTTTTTTCAAAAATTCAAGGAAAATTTGGTGCGCACATTTATTAATCGTATTTTTACGATCAATTTGAAAAAACAAATACTTTGATATGACTTCATCAGATAAAATGAAAGAAATTGTACGGGAAAAGTACTCGGAAATTGCTTTGCAAAGCAAGACCACCAATGCCACTTCCTGCTGCGGCGCAACCAGCACAGGTACCTACAATATCATGTCCGACAGCTATGCCGATTTGGAAGGTTATAACCCCGATGCCGATTTGGGTTTGGGTTGCGGCTTGCCCACGGAGTTTGCCCAAATTCAGGAAGGCGATACCGTGCTTGACCTAGGCTCGGGGGCAGGCAATGACTGTTTTGTAGCCAGAGCCGAAACTGGGCCAACTGGCAAGGTCATTGGAGTAGATTTCACACCAAAAATGATAGACTTGGCTCGGCAAAACGCAGAGATAAGGGGCTATAATAACGTAGAGTTTCGATTCGGCGATATTGAAAATTTGCCCATCAGCGACGATAGCGTGGATGTCGTGGTAAGCAATTGTGTGCTCAATCTGGTACCCGACAAAGCCAGGGTGTTCAGCGAAATCATGCGCGTATTGAGGCCGGGCGGTCATTTCAGTATTTCCGATGTGGTATTGCAGGGTGCGTTGCCAGCCAAGCTCCAGGAAGCCGCAGAAATGTATGCTGGCTGCGTGGCTGGTGCTATGCAAAAAGACGAATACCTGGGCTTGATCGAAGCTGCTGGTTTTGAAGGTATGGTGCTGCAAAAGCAAAAACCAATTCTGATACCGGATGAAATCCTGCTGGAATACCTCAATGCGGAAGAACTGCGTACGTTCGCTGCTTCTAAAACCGGGATATTCAGCATAACAGTTTTTGCCAGCAAGCCAGGTGGATTCGAAAAACGCAGCAGTGCCACCAAACCCAAAGTCAATTTGTCGGATTTGGTAAAAAACAACAGTTGTGAGCCGGGTAGTGGCTGTTGTTGATCCTTAGCCTTCTTGATTCATTTGTTGTCTCAATTGCCCGGCCAAACCTTGAAAACCTGCGGCCATGACTTTATCGTGGTTCCAGGCGAACAAAGGCCGGGCGATGGGGGCAAGAATATTCATCCACCACTTGGTGGTTTTTACGATCCAATCGTACTGCACCAAGGTTTTGCCGCTCTCTTGTTTAAAAGTCCAAATGCCCTGACCCTCCAATTCGCCAAAAGCGCGGCCTTCCATGCGCTTGTATTTTTCCTGCGCAACTAATTCGGAGTCAAAAGTCAGGGAATAGGGCAAAGCGGTGGACCAGGTGATGCGGCGAATGGCGCCCAAATCATCTTCATCGCCCGACTGAAGTAGTTCAACTTCTTTTACATAAGGCCACCATTCGGGCCAGGCATCCATCTTTTTGATGATGCGCCAAACTTGCTCTAACGGCGCCTCGAACTGCCAGTAAGTCACAAAGTGATATTTTGCCATTTTACAATATTGTTCGTTTGCCCATGAAAGGGACTGACCTGGATTCACAAAATGGAGTAGCTCATCTTGTTATCCGAATCAGTCCCGGTTACCATCATCTTTATTTTTAGTAATTGGTGCGAAATCAGTAATTCGTTTAAGTTATCCGACACTATCCACAGATAGAATGATTTTGCATGGTTATTTACTTTATGATTCCTCTGGTGATTGAACGGTGCTGCGGCACACGGATGTTACAGGCATGTGCTGCTTTGCAATAGTTACCTCCGAACGGTATTATTTTGGTTTTTTGAAAACGAAATAACCAAATGTTGCTGCAAGAAAAACGTGTAGTCCAACGGGTATCCATCCCATGGAGTTCATTACTCCATTCAATGTCGCCATAAGCACAATAGGAATATCCAAAACGTTGTAAATAAAACTGGCCAGCAGAAGATGATACCACCCTTTATCCGATACAGGAATGTTTCGATTGAAATAAAAAGTGAGGGCATAAGCGGTTAATGCAGCGCCGAGTACACGAGCCATTAAAGTTCCATTACTATCGAGCGATACGCCATAAGTCGCCATGAACTGAACAGGGATAATTAACAACCCAAGCCCGAAGCTGATGTAGAGCACGACCCAGATGACTGAAAAAGTTGGAAGCTTCATAAAAAAAATTGTTTTAGATGCTTGAAAATGTAAAATTGGCTGCCGGCTCAGCCGGGAAAGCCGATTGATGGAATTTTGCTCAGTTCAATAATGCGTCATTCATGCTGGTAAAATCACCTACGCCTTTCCATTCCACAGGCAGCCCTTGCTCGTTGAAAGTCCAGGTAAAAACGGTCTTTACGCTGAATGGCTTTCCTGTATGAATAGCGATGCCATCATGCTGTACTTCATTAATGACTTGATTGCCCGCTTCGCGGAAATTGGAAGGTTCAAAATGGGTGGTTTGCAGGCTGCGACCCAAAGCAGTAAAAAAGTTGATCACCTCATTTTTTCCGTGAAAGGTACCACCAAAAGGCGCTACTTTGGGGTCAGCCCCATTGAAAAAAGTAACCTCTTCTGCTAAGTTAGCCAGGATACCAGGAATATCGCCCTGGGCAAAACAAGCATAAATTTGTTGAACGGTTGAAAGTTGATTAGACATGATTATTTGGTTTTAAAATGTCAATTGATGCGACAAAGATGGGTAGGGCTATTGGCCAAAAACCAGCTCAGTTTTTGTTCAAAGCCGTTCAAGATATGTTCAAAATGGTAGGAAGCAAAAAAAAAAAGCGCGACGATATGGCAAAACCAAGTCGTCGCGCTTTATGATAGAAAGCTTATTTTAAGAGCTTATTTACCAATTATCCCCATCCAGCAGGTTGCCTAAGCCACCCAACACACTCCCCTCCCCTTTCCGATTACCGCCATACTGTTTGGAAGCGGCCATGATCCGGTCGGCCAAGCGGCTGAAAGGTAGTGACTGAATCCAAACCGTGCCAGGCCCCTGTAAACGGGCATAAAACAGGCCTTCGCCACCAAATACCATATTGCGAATGCCCTTCACCATTTCTATGTCGTAGTCCACATGGCGGGTAAAAGCGACCAAACAGCCCGTGTCAATGCGCAGCGTCTCGCCGATCTCCAACTGTTTTTCGATAACCGTACCGCCAGCGTGTAAAAAAGCCAGTCCGTCGCCTTCCAATTTCTGCATAATGAACCCTTCGCCGCCAAAAAAGCCCCGGCCTAAACGCTGTGAAAACTCAATACCTACTGCAACGCCTTTCGCTGCGCAGAGGAAAGCATCTTTTTGGCAAACGATTTTGCCTTCTTTATCGCTGAGGTCAACAGGAATGATGCGACCAGGATAAGGCGCTGCAAAAGAAACCTTGCGTTTGCCAGTGCCGCCGTGAGTAAAGGCCGTCATAAATAGGCTTTCCCCAGTGAGCAGGCGCTTGCCCGCATCAAAAACTTTGCCCCAAACGCCTTTGGACTCCTGTTGGTGGCTACCATCACCAAAAATGGTGCTCAGCTGAATGTCGTCGTCCATCATCATAAAGCTGCCTGCTTCTGCAATCACCGTTTCATACGGATCCAACTCTATTTCGACGAACTGCATTTCTTCACCGAAAATCTGGTAATCAATTTCGTGTGCGTTCATGATTGTGATTTGGTGCTTTTATTGCGCGGTTTGCCGTTTTTGGGGCGGCTAGCGCGACGTTTTTGGAATGTTTTATCTGGCTTGGATTTGGAAGGCGCCAATTGGGGTACTCCCTCCGGTAAAGGCAGCTTGCGCACCTCCATTTCGATCAACTCTTCAATGCGCTTGAAGCGTTTCTTGTCTTTGGAATTGATAAAAGTCAATGCCATGCCCGAAGCGTTGGCCCTAGCAGTTCGGCCAATGCGGTGTACATAATCCTCTGCATCGCCAGGCACATCGTAGTTGATGACCACGTCGATACCACTGATATCAATTCCCCTAGACAACACGTCGGTAGCGACCATGATGGGCGAACTGCCATTTTTAAATGCCAGCAGACGCTCCTCCCTTTCCTCTTGACTGAGGTCAGAATGGATGCTGCTAACGGCCATTCCTGATTGGGTCAACAGCCGATCCAAGTCGCGTACCACTTTTTTGGTTCCGGAAAAAATCAAGATGCGATTGGCCTTTTGATTAAATTCAAGAACTTTTTTGGCTAGCAGCATCTTGGCTTCATCTTCTACAAAATAAGCGGCCTGAAGGACATTTTCTGCGGGCTTGGAAATGGCTATGCTGATTTCTACTGGCTTTTGCAACAACTGCTTGGCAAATTGCCGAATGAGCGACGGCATGGTAGCCGAGAAGAGCAGTGTCTGGCGTTTGCGGGGCAGTTTGTGCACGATATTCATGATGGCCGGAGCAAATCCCATGTCCAACATGCGGTCTGCTTCGTCCAAAATCAGAAAGTCCAACTGACTGAAATCGACATAACCCAAATCAATATGAGAAATCAAGCGGCCAGGCGTAGCTACAATAATGGCCGCGCCTTCTTTGAGCGCTTTTCTCTCCTGCTCCATGGACTGTCCGTCGCGCCCGCCGTAAATGGCCATCGAACTGATGCCACAGAAATAAGAAAAGGCCTCCAATTGCTGATCTACCTGCATAGCCAACTCACGGGTAGGCTCTACAATGAGCACTTTTATACCTTTTGTGGGGTTGGCAACCAGTTGATTGATCACTGGCAATAAGAAGGCGGCTGTTTTCCCGGTTCCTGTTTGGGCAATGGCCAAAACGTCTTTTCCTTCCAAAATTACAGGTATGGCTTTTTCCTGTATGGGCGTCGTTTCTTTAAAGCCCATAGCATCCAGCCCTTCCATCAGGCTGGTTTCAAAATTAAATGCTTCAAATTTCAAATGTCAAATTTTTACTTTTCGCGTACGAAGGTACGGATAAATAGGAACATTTGCACGATTTAAAAGGCTTGTATCTGTCGAAAATAGCACTTGTTGGCAGGCAAGCGTTTTTTTTTCAAAAAAAGAGCTTGATTTTGTAACAACTGCTGCCATTCTGGAACTAAAGCAGTGAAAAATATTTTTATTTCATGGAACACAAACCAATCTTCGAAATGAACTTGAATCCTTCTGCGGGGCTATCGCAAATTGAAGACAGCGATGTCCGATGTTTTGTCGGTGGTCCTGAGAGCTATATTTGTTTGTTTCGACAGCCTGCCTGATTGTAGCGCCCGGCTGTCGATAGGGCAGCCGAAAAAGAAAGCGCTTCTTTCCATAGCCTGAATGTACAACGTAAAGCAGCCTTGAGTGCTTAGCGACTTTTTCCTTTCCACGGAATGGGATGAGTGCAGCAGCTCAATGGCTGCTTTTTTTTTTAAAAAGAGTAAACATTTAGTAAAGCATGTTGTTACAATAGTAAAACTATCTTAAAAAATAACAAAGCTAACATCATGCGAAATTCCTATAAAAAAATACTGCTGAATGTTGCCACCCTGATGGGGTTGCACCTCGCAGTATTCGGGCAATCTACTCAGTTGACCTCCTTTCAAACAATCAGTCCAAACCACTCTACCAGGCAGTGGGATGGGATGAATGCTTGGTTTATTCAAGGTGACAATAGCATGAAGCTCGGTCATTTTGAAGCAGCAATAATGGCTTTTGACAATGCAGTAGCTCAGAATCCGTTTTTTGCGGAAGCATATATCAAACGGGCATTAGCCAAAAAGCGATTAGGCCGGAATTCGGAGGCCGAAGCAGACTACAAGACAGCACTCCGCTTCAACCCCTTCATCGGGCAGTTGTACGGCTACACCGATCGCTTGGCTCAACTGAATATTCTGGCTTTCGATCCTTACGGCCAAACCTTGCCCATCACCCAAGAAGCCCAACTGAGTTATTTTTTCCGCTATTACGAGATAGATGGCATAACGCCAGAAGCCCAGGAGGACAACCTTAGTGCCGAGGTTCTGCAATCGGATGACCTGGAAGAAAATGCCCACTTGCTGGTCAAACAAGGCCTCATCTTATGGCGCACGAACCAGCTTGATGCAGCAGTGGACAAGCTTGAAGCAGCCATTACCCAAAATCCGATGGAGAAAAATGCTTATCTCTTAATAGGCTTGGTTGCGATTTACCAGGAGGATGTATCAGAAGCGAAGTATTGGATACAAAAAGCGGAAGCGCTTTTCCCGGAAGATGCGCTCACCCTTTACTATAGTGCACTTTTAGATCATCAAAATTATCAACTCAAAGAAGCGCTTCAAAAGCTGAATAAAGCGATTGAAATGCAGCCGGACTTGGGAAAAGCTTATTTTGAAAGAGCGATGGTACAAAAAGCCCTTGGCGAATCAGAAGCATCTATCGACGATTACAACAAGGCCATTAATTACCTCCAGTTGGACGAAGCCATTTTTTGCCACAACCAAAGCATCGCCCAAAAAATGTCGGGCAATGTGCTAGAAGCCCTTACTGACATCAACTGTGCCATCGAAATGAATGCGAATGATCCGTCGGCCTACAAAATAAGAGGGAATCTACATGTCTTAATGGGCAACTACTTACAGGCTGAAATGGATTATTCCGATGCAATAGCCCTAAAATCCGATTTTGCAGAAGCGTATTTCAACCGAGGCATAGCCCGCTTGATGCTGTACAACCGCCCGGATGCTTGTCAGGATATACAGCAGAGCATCAATCTGGGATATTCCTCTGCCCTGAATCCCTGGCAATACCTGTGCTCTTATTGATAGCAATTGGCTAACTTACAGCACAGGCATGATGATTAGCGTATATGTACACCAAAGTGGTTTCCAAATAAAAAATCTGAAAACTAAAATTATTGACACATGAGAAAGTTTCTTTTTTCAATGTACTTGGCTGTTATAGCTGCCCTGATTTTACCCGCCTGCGCGGTCATTGAGCAAGGAGAAGTAGGCGTAAAACGCACCTTTGGCAAGTATTCTGACAAGCCCTACACGGAAGGATTAAAGGTATTCAATCCTTTTACCACCACCATCGTTAAGGTGCCTGTACAAACTGAAAACATGGAAGTAGCCTTGAGTTTGCCCTCCAAAGAGGGCTTGAACATCAAAGCCGAGATTTCTATCTTGTACAATGTGAGAGCAAAAGACGCCCCTGAACTTTTGCGCAATATTGGCCGGGATTTTGAGGAAAATGTCATTCTTCCTGTTTTTCGATCTGCTGTAGCCGATGTTTCTGCCCGGTTTTATGCCAAAGATATGCACACTGGCGAGCGCTCGACCATCGAATCTGATATTAAAAATCAGATGAGTACCCTACTTCAAGACAAAGGTATTGTAGTTGAAGCCGTATTGATTAAGAGCATCCAATTACCAGTCAACCTGGCTAGGGCAATTGAGGAAAAACTGGAAGCCGAACAGCGTGCCCTGCGCATGGAATTCGTCTTGCAGGAAGCCCGACAGGAAGCTGAACGCATAAAAATAGAAGCAGAAGGAGTTCGGGATGCACAGAATATCATTTCGGAAGGACTTAATCCGCAGATACTACAGTTTAAATCCATCGAAGCTTTTATGGAATTGGCCAAATCGCCCAACACTAAGGTCATTATTTCCGATGGCGACATGCCGATGCTGATGGATACAGAAAATGGCATTAGCCCCAGCAATACCAACCTAAGGAACTAATTGGGTGTTTTGTAAAGATTGCATTTTTCAGCCTGGACGATTGTCCGGGCTTTTTTATTTTTCAAAAAAGCAATATTTACACCCAGGATGCTGCAACTTTTGATTTATTTTGTTGTTTTTTCAGAAATCACCCAATTTGTTGTGTTATGAAATTAATGTACACCTTCATTCTCCTGGGCTTTTATTGCTCCTTGCAAGCCCAAACTTCCATCAAAGGTCAATTACAAGACGAGAAAAATGCCGCAATCGGTTTTGCCAATGTGGTTTTATACCAGCAAAGCGACAGCAGCATCGCCAAAGTCGAAATCACCGATGAGGCTGGTATTTTCAAAATGCCTCAAGTCACTCCCGGGTCTTATTTCCTGGTCGCTTCCTTCGTCGGTTACAACGATTACAGGCAAGCGGATATCCGCCTGAATAGCGGCCAACAAATAGACCTAGGGGTCTTAAAACTGATGCCGGCATCCATCCAACTCCAGGAGGCAACCGTCACCGCTTCTCGCGCTATGGTGGAAGTTAAGCCTGATCGCACGGTATTCAATGTGCAAGGTACCATCAACTCCGTTGGCTCCGATGCGGTAGAATTGCTGCGCAAAGCGCCGGGCGTTACTGTTGACAACAACGACAATATCAACGTTTTGGGGCGCTCTGGCGTCATCGTTTACGTGGATGGCAAAAGGTTGCCTTTGGGCGGGCAGGATTTGGCGAATTACCTCAAGAGCCTGACCGCCGACCAGGTTGACCGGATAGACATCATCACCAATCCCGGTGCAAAATACGAAGCAGAGGGCAATGCCGGTATCATTGACATCAAGCTCAAAAAAGATGAAAACCTGGGCGCTAATGGCTCTGTCAACCTCACGGGGAGTAAAGGGCAGTACGCGATGGGCAATGGCACAATTAGCAGCAATTATCGCAACAAATTCCTCAATGTATTCGCCACGCTTGGCGCTGCAAAGGGGGAAAACTTCAACGACCTGATTTTCTATAGCCTGCAAAACGGGCTAATCTTGGACGAAAGCAATATTAACCGCAATTCCTGGGAAAATGTGAATTACCGTGTAGGCACCGATTTTTTCCTGCACAAGAACCACACCATCGGATTTTTGGTGAGTGGATTTGAAGGAACCGGTGCACACAGCAATACCAATCGCATCTCCATCGCCCAGCAAGTTGCCCCCGACGCCATTGATAGTATTCTGGTGGCCCAAAACGAACGAGACGACCAGCGCGACCAGCAGACCTACAACTTCAACTATCGCTTTGATAATAGCAAAGGTAAAACCCTCAACCTCGACCTAGACCACGGCAGCTACGGTTTTGTCAGTAATCGCTACCAACCCAACCGCTATTATAACGCTACCGAACAGCTCTTGCTCTCAGAAAATATAGATGTATTCGATACCGATACTAAAATCGACATCTCTACATTGAAACTGGATTATGAACAGGAAGTGCTGGGCGGCAACCTGGGTATAGGTTCCAAACTCAGCCGGGTAGTATCAGATAATCTTTTCCTGGTTTTTGATGAACTGAATGGCGAAGTGATCCAAAATGACACCTTTTCCAACAGCTTCAAGTACGTGGAAAATGTGTATGCTGCCTATGTCAGTTTTGCCCGCCCATTGGGCGAAAAATGGAATTTTTCGGCAGGTTTGAGAGCCGAACAAACCGATGCGAATGGTGATTTGAAGGCTTTTTTAGAAGAATTACAAGAAGCGCCTGTAGAATTGAACTATCTGAGTTGGTTTCCAAGTCTGGGATTAACCTGGCAGCTAGCCACCCAGCACAGTCTGGCACTGAATTATGGCCGCCGCATCAACCGCCCGGACTACAACGTGCTCAATCCCTTCAACAACCGACTCAGCATTTTGAGCTATGAAAAAGGCAATCCTCGTCTCAACCCGGAGATCGTCAACAACATCGAACTCGGTTGGACTTATGCCTATCGCTACAATTTCAAAATTGGCTACAGCCGCACCATCGATCAGATTACCCGCTTGCTGGCCCCCGACGAGGTGGATGATCGGGCTAATTTTATCACCTGGGCTAATCTGGCCAGCCAAACCATTTGGAGTGCCAATGCCAGCTTGCCTTTTCAGGTCAGAAAGGGGTGGAACGCCTATTTTAATCTCAGTGCTTCCCATATTGACAATCAGGCCGAATATCCCGATGGAGGTGTGGTGGACGTGCAGGCTTTTACCTATAATTTTTATACCCAGCAAACCATTGACCTACCCGCAGGTTTCAAAGGAGAAATATCTGGCTGGTACTCTGGCCCAGGTGTATGGGGCGGTGTATTCCTGTATGAAAGCAGTTGGAGCCTGAACCTGGGCTTGCAGAAAAAACTGTTTCAGGATAAAATGAACCTGCGCCTGAGCATGAACGATCTGTTTTACGAATCGGGTTGGGATGGCTATTCGGAGTTCAACGGCTTGTACTCCGAAGGGGGCGGTCGTTGGGACAGTCGCCGCCTGAGCCTAAGCCTGGGCTATAATTTTGGCAACCAAAAAGTAAAAGTGCGCAAGCGCGAAACCGGACTGGAGGAAGAGGCTGGCCGTGTGGGAGGGTAACCCCAAAAGGGGCTATCCAGCACCGCTTATCTTTGCCGGATAGTCCCTCCACTTTTTTATCGAACTACAACCAATGGCTTTACCAATATAGCCTCGCCTGATACCAATTTTACGGTGTATTGCCCATCGCTGATAAGCATAGCCGTCAGATTAATAGCAGCTGCTTCAGTTTGGGTAGCGACCTGCTCTCTGTATATTTCCCGTCCAAGAGGGTCAAGCAAAGATAAGACCGCTTGTTCTGAAGTTAACCCTTCCCAATAAATGTGCACGATAGCAGTAGCTGGATTTGGAAAGATATGCATATCTGGCTCTAAATTCAAGTTGGCGTCCTGAACTACTTCAATTTGATTTTCTGCTAATGCTGCACCAGGAGTTGCCTCTACGGTGATGAAAAAATTACACCCGCGTTTGTTTCCTGACGGATCAATGGCGTACCACAACACCCGGTATCGGCCAATAGGAAACTGCCCGCTGTGGTCAGCCGCCCATGCGCTCCAAGGGCCGGTCGGCATTCCGCTGTTATTGACGGGGCGATACCGTGAAATGAGCGTCTCAATGCCACAATTGTCGCTTGCCTGAGGCTGTGGAATACTCACAAAAGCTTCCGTCTGTTGGGGGGCAGCAGTGACTACAAAGTTGGCCGGACAAGTAATAGCAGGTTTGCTCAAATCGCGGATGCTGAGCTGCGTTATACATTCATCGCTATTGCCATTTATATCCGTAATAGTAAACATCACCTCATTAATTCCTACTTCATTGCAGGTAAATAGATCCTGGTTGATGCTCAGGGTTTGCAGGCCACAAGATGCAGTGGAACCATTATCGAAATCAGTCGCATAGAGCATTACCTGCCCACTTATCTGATCCAAGTCAGCATTCAGGTTGGGCAGACAACTGGCTGTTGGCAAGTCACAGCAGGGAAAATCATCTGCAGCAATCGTTACCTGGGCGATACACTCGAATTGCTGGTTGTTTTCATCTTGTACAGTCAACGTCAATGGCAACACACCCGCATCCTCACAATCTAGTAATAAGCTACTTTGCCCATCTATCAAAAAATTCAAATTACCACAACCGATGCTTCCGTTGTCTAATTCCGTAGCCAGTAAAGTATAAGTGTGATCAGCCCCCAGTTGTACGCTGATATCCCGGCACATAGCTACACCTCCAGGGTATGGAAACTCATAGGCCCCCATATCAAAGGTCGCCACACCGTCACCATTGCCATCTGAAGGCCTGGGATTATTGTCCAAATCTACTTGTAATGCTGGATCTGAAAATGCAATACCCGCATCAATGGCTGGTGAGCAGGGTTGGAGGCGAAGATTGCCGCTAAGCGTTGGTGCTTCATTATAATCGGGCTGTTCCACAAATAAAGGATCTACATTTAATAAATTGAAACCATCTGTATAACCTTCAATGATGCTGCTTGATGCACCTGGCATTGGCCATACATCTCCATTTCCCCATATGATGGAATTCTGTAAACTTACAGCAAACGGTGAAGCAATAGCACCGAATAGTCCATCCGCTTTATTGCCTGAAAAAGTTACATTCACGAAAAAACTTTGAGGCCCATATGCTCCACCTCCATCTTTGATGGCATAGTTGCCTGAAAACAAGCTGCCTGTCACAATAGCGATTCCACCGTTAGCACACAATCCCCCACCATTGTTATTTGCCTGGTTACCAGATAATTTGCAGGTCTTAATAATTCCTAGTCCTCCTCCATTTATATAGACACCGCCTCCATCATAGGCAGTATTATTAAAAAAATTAGAATTATTTAAATCTACAGAGGAATAGTATTCACAGTAGAGACCTCCTCCTTTCATAGCTTGATTGTTTTGAAAAGTACATTCATTAATGACTATTGAACTTGCAATAGCAACTCCTCCACCCGATGAATCTGCTGAATTATTTTCAATGATACATCCTTCAATAGACACATCCTGGAATCTTGTATAAAATCCTCCACCAATGAACGAAGCCCTATTATCCTTTATTAAGCAATTTCTTATTACCATATCTGCTACATTGTAAAAACCCCCTCCGAAAGATTCAGCGTACTCAGCGCCATTGGCATTGCCGTCTCTAATTGTAAATCCATCCAATATTCTGAAGGTTTCTGCCATTAAGGGTAATGCACCAGAAGATTGAGTAAATGTTCTCAAGCTATCAACCAAATCGAATGTTCCTAGCTCAGAAAAAATTAAATTTTCCGGCGGTGAGTAATTTTTTACCACATGGTAGCTATTATCATTGTTATCACCTAGAATTCCAATATCTCCGCTTAAAATGGTAGGATAAGCCTCCCAATCCCGATCATTAAAATCTGGGTTGCCATAATTAGGGAACCCCCCATACAGGGATTTACCACTTTTAAGCCCAAAAAAGCTATGCCTAGCAGTATCAATAGTTGTCTTATATGTCCCTTCTGCGACCCATATTTCGGTTACATTTGAACAATTGTATGCCCAATTCAATGCCTTTTGTAAGTCCTTAATGGCATTTTCCCAAGAATCTCCACTATCTGTGCCATCCGCCAAAGCATTTACATATACTACATGGCCTGAGGGGCAGCATTCAATGCCATTTTCATCAGAACCTATATCAATTGCTGCACCTTTAGGGCGCGTTTCACCGTCAATATCCATCAATGATGCACCTATAATAGTGCCTACATCAATAGCTGGTGAGCACTGTTGTAAATGCAGGTTTCCTACGGAGGTAGGCGCAAGGTTAAAATCAGGCTGTTCCACAAAAAGGGGATCAATATCTATATTAGCGTCCCCTGCCAACCCGCCTTGTATAATGGAATAAGTGACGATTGGAATACTGTTGTCATTAAAAAATTCACTGCTATTGCCCCAAAAAATGCTGTTGGTAATGGTCGGTTCGCAAAGAAACTCATTGTTCATAGCACCTCCTTCCCCATTCGTTGCATTGCCAGAGAAAGAACAATTCGTCACGATTGGTGAGGACAAGATGTAATTGCGCATTCCTCCACCTCCGGAAGCAGCAAAGTTACCGGAAAAAGCGCAGTTGGTCATTTGTGGATTAGCTACAATATTAGACATACCACCTCCAAATGAACCCGCATGATTACCAGTGAAAAGACAGGCGTCCATCAATGGAGAGGACTCGTCATTGTACATGCCTCCGCCCTCAAAAACAGCATAGTTTTCCAGGAAGCTACAGTTTCTAATTGTAGGTGAAGAAGTGACATTTAGTATCCCACCTCCAAATGCATCAAATCCCGTTCCGTCAGCATATCCGTGCATCAGAGTAAATCCATCCAGTATTGCGGTAGCGTCTAAGCCTGCACTCTCATTGTTGATTACATGATAGCTATTGTCGCTGTGATCGCCCAAAATGCCAATATCAGCACTCAGTAGGGTTGGATAGGCTTTAAAATCTCGGTCACTAAATTCAGGAAACCCATTGGCTGGAAATCCCCCATACCAAATCAAGTTATTTCTCATATTAAAAGACACACTCCGGTCTGACCCACTTGTGGTGGTATAAACACCCTCCGCTATCCAAATTTCTGAGATATCTATACAAAAGTTTGCAAAGGCAATTGCATCTTGTAGGTCATTAAAAGCATTTGTCCAATCTGACCCATCATTATTACCTGCGGCATTTTGATTCACATACAAAATGTTGCTCACAAAGCATGGTGTGCCATATTCAAAAGCCCCCATATCGTAAAATCCTAAATTGATAGGCCTTGGCTTTCCGTCATAATCAACATCAATGGCAAGGTCAGGATTTGCTGAATCAATAGCCGGAGAATCCATTTGTAGCCTTAAATTTCCTACATTAGTTGGAGCATTGTTAAAGTCCGGCATAGTAACAAATACCGGATTTTGATTAAGGTTTCCTTCTCCCTGATATCCACCCTCCACAATCGAATACTGGCAATCAATGGAGTTACTTGCTGGTAAAAATGCGCTATTCCCCCATATAATGGAATTATAAATATATATTGTTGAATAAGACGATAATATTGTTGAATTATAGCCGTTTGAAGCAGTATTCCCAGAAATAGTACAATGGCGCAATTCTACAGTAGAATTCGAAGCAAAAATAGCAGTGCCTGAATACACAGTAGAATTCCCTGAAAACAAGGAATTTTCAACATACAAGTCGGCATCGGAACTGTAAAATGCTCCGCCATTTGAGGCTGAATTAGCAACGAACTGACATCCTTTTACCTGAAAACCCTCAGTTTCTGTCAAATAAATACCACCTCCATCTAAAGAAACATTGCCTTCAAATATACAATTTTCCAGCACATAACTGCCAGCATTACTATACATTCCACCTCCATAGTTCATTGAAACATTGTTAATTATTCTGCAATTTACTATAGTTGGACTTGCGCTAGAATTTCTGATACCTGCGCCCGTCTTTCCTGAATCTCCAGGTCCGTTTGCATTGCCATCCCTTATCGTAAACCCATCTATTTTTGAGCTACTATTAAGGTTATTGTTATCGTTATGTATGACATGATAGCTATTATCTGAGTTATCGCCAAGAACGCCAATATCACCACTCAAAATAGTAGGATATATTTCCCAGTCACGCATTTCAAATGAAGGATTTCCGGTATTTGGAAAACCGCCATAAATGGCAATGTCGTCCCTTAAAATAAAAGATTTTCCGCGAATAGTACCCGTAGTTGGAAAATACGTCCCTGCTCCGACCCATATTTCTGTGACTTCCGGGCAGCCATCTGATAATATAATCGCACTTTGCAATTCAATAAACGCATTATCCCAATCAGAACCATCATTGTTCCCTAAAGCCTGGGCATTGACATAGACTATATTGCCTGAAACACAAGGAAAATGAAATTCGAAGGCACCCAAGTCAATCCCAGATCCAATAGGTCTCATGATGTTTTCAAGATCAAAAGGATGAGATAATGAAGTAATATAGTCAACGGCGGGAGAATTAGATTGTAAATGCAAATCACCCTCTATTGTAGGTGCATTGGCAAAATCTGGTTGTTGTAAGAAAAGAGGATCCACATCAATAATATCATTCCCATTATATCCGCCCCCAACAATAGACCTATTTACAAACGCACTTATGCTGATTTCATCATTCGCTATTTCATCACTATTCCCCCATAAAACTGATTCTCCAATTTGAACATAAGAATAATCAGTAAAATAAACCGCGCCACCAGACATTGAACTGTTTCCTGAAAAAGTACAGAACGAAATTTCTGTTATACTTAATTCCTCCGTTGATAGCCCTCCTCCCCATACTGTTGCCAAATTTCCCGAAAAAATACAATTCAAAAAAAGCTGTTGATTGCCAGTAATTGAATAGTTGGATACTCCTCCACCATAGGCTGCTGCATTACCCAAAAATTTGCAATTGGTCACCTGAGGCATAGCGTCAAGCAAATTATACATCCCACCTCCACGTGAAGTAGCCACGTTTTGCATGATCGTGCAATTTCGAAAAGCAGGAGAAGACGCCCTATTATAGATTCCTCCTCCAGAATTATTTATTCCATTACCATTCGCATTACCATCTCGAATGATAAAGCCATCCAGCTTAGACGTCTCGGTCAGATTGTTGTTGTTATTGAATACCACGTGGTAGCTATTGTCACTGTTATCTCCAGGTACGCCAATATCGCCACTTAGAATGGTAGGATAAGCATTCCAATCCCGCTCGCTGAAAACCGGGGCACCATTGGCAGGAAAACCGCCGTAAATAGTGACCCCTTCTTTCATAACAAAACCAGCGCCTCGGTTGATCCCCATTGTTGGATAATAAGTACCCATAGCCACCCATATTTCATCACCTGCAACAGACTGTGTTAAGGCTTTTTGAATGGTCTTGTAAGCCTCCGACCAGCTAAGGCCAGAATTGTTGTCGATTCCTGTAGGTTTTATGTAGTAGATGGTAGCCTGACTTGGAATAGGAAGGAAAATAAAGATTATTAGCGCTTCAATAAGATTGCGGATCAATAGTTGTGCCTTCATGGTTTTATGCTTTTGGCTTTTTAATTTTTGCTTTCAGGCTTCAAGATAATTGTTTTTCATAAAAGCAGTGTTTGAACGAATGATTTTTTTCAGACTTTCTAAAAGTAAATTAAGTCCCGAAAAAGGGTTTCAAAATGTTAAAAAAAGTTGCAATAAAAATAAATTGTTTTAAATTTGTTCCGAAAAAACACTTTATAACTAAACCACAAGAGAAAGAACACCAATACCCCTGGAATTTGTTAACAACTAAATAAATCGCAGCAGCCATTCGTTAGAAACGGGCAAAAGCGATGCAGCCCGTCATTTGGCTCATTCAAATCAAAAAAGTATGGAGCAAAATCCCAATCGGAATATAGTTGAGCAGTTGAGCAAAAGCGTTTCTCAAGTCTGGTTAAAAGCCAAGAACAAAGCAACGTATTGGTACCACACTTCCCCCCGCCTGACAATTGCTGCGGGTATCGTGGGCGGAACAGCCTTCTTGGGGCTGATCAGCCTTTTTATACTTACTGTGCTGATCTATTTTGGTGCATTGGGCGCTTTGCCGACCTACAGCGACCTGCGAGACATCCGCAACTACAATGCCTCCGAGATATATGCTGAAGGTGAGGTGCTACTCGGCAAATATTATATCGAAAATCGGATCAACGCCGACTTGGAAGAAATTTCCCCCAATATCATCAACGCGCTGGTGGCTACAGAGGATGCCCGTTTTTTTGAACACAGCGGCATTGACTTCCGTGCCTGGATGCGGGTACTTTTTAAAGGTGTATTGCTTTCTGACGAATCGGCAGGGGGTGGCAGTACCCTGAGCCAACAATTGGCTAAAAACTTATATCCCCGCAAAGACTACTTAATGGCCTCCACCCTAGTCAATAAAATCCGGGAAATGTTCATTGCCCGCCGACTGGAAAATACCTATGCAAAAGAAGAATTGTTGAATCTATACCTCAACACGGTTTCTTTTAGCGAAAACATCTATGGCATCAAAGTGGCCAGCCGTCGTTTTTTCAGCAAATCGCCTGCCGACCTTAAAGTGGAAGAAGCAGCAGTATTGGTAGGCATGCTGAAAGCTACAACCTACTACAGCCCGGTGCGCAATAAAGAACGAGCTACCGAACGGCGCAACGTGGTGCTCCACCAAATGAGCCGCTACGGCTACCTCAGCGAAACAGAAAAAGATTCCATTCAGGCGATCCCTTTGGAGATCAAGTACTTCCAGGAAGGCAATAATCAGGGATTGGCCACCTATTTCAGGGAACACATCCGGCTGGAGGTCGAAGAAATTCTGGAAGATTATACCCGCCCCGACGGCAAGCCATATAACTTATACACGGACGGCCTCAAGATTTACACCACGCTGGACGCCCGCATGCAGCAATACGCCGAAGAAGCCGTCCACGAACACATGGATAAGTTGCAAGAGGATTTCTGGAAAGACTGGAAGAAGAAAGCACCCTGGGGCGATGACAGCGCACTGGAGCGAGCCATGAAAAAATCAGATCGCTACCTCAAATTAAAAGAGCAAGGGATTGCGGAGGCAGACATTCAAACCATATTTGAAACGCCCGTCAAAATGCGGATTTTTAGCTGGAAAGATGGCGGCGAGGAAGAGCGCGAGCTATCACCCCTCGATTCCATCAAGTACTACCTCAGCATCTTGAATACCGGGTTTCTCGCCATGGATCCGCAAACCGGGCTGGTCAAAGCTTGGGTTGGCGGCATCGACCACAAATACTTCCAATACGACCATGTTTTTGCCCGCCGCCAGGTTGGCTCTACCTTCAAGCCCATTGTCTATACCTGTGCCCTGCTCAACGGCATGTTGCCTTGCGAATATACGCCCAACCAGCAAGCTACCTATGCCCAGTTCAAGGGCTGGCAGCCCCGCAATTCCGATGGCAAATACGAAGGCGTTTATTCTATGGAAGGCGCTTTGAGCGAATCCATCAACACCGTAAGTGTGGAAGTACTGCTCCGGGCTGGCATCGACTCTGTGCGCCAGATTGCCCGCGATATGGGTATTGACAACCAAATACCCCGTGTACCGGCTATTGCCTTGGGTGCAGTAGAAGCTTCTTTGTACGATATGGTGCAGGTATATGGTACTTTTGCCAACCAGGGTAAAAGACCCGAGCTGCATTACTTGGATCGCATCGAAACGGCTGACGGCAAAGTATTGGTCGAATTTGACCGTCCCGACCCAAACAATTTTGAGCGGGTATTGCCTCGGGATGAGGTGGCTGTGATCACCAAGATGATGCAATCGGTGGTAGATAGCGGTACGGCGCGTCGTTTGCGCTATGAATTTGGCTTATCGCTGCCCATTGCTGGCAAAACAGGCACCACCCAGGAAAATACCGATGGCTGGTTTATTGGCTTTACGCCCAATTTGGTGGCCGGAGTATGGGTAGGAGCCGACGATGCCAGCGTACATTTCCGCAGCATGCGCATTGGCCAAGGCTCCAACTCGGCTTTGCCTATTTGGGGACGGTTTATGAAAAAAATCAGCAAAGACAGCCGCTACAAAAAAATGCGCAGTGCTTCGTTCGCCCCTCCACCCGACACCCTGCTGGCGCTGATGCAATGCCCTCTCTACCTACCGGAAATGCCCATTATGGTGGATTGGGAAGATGGCAGCTTTTACGACGACCGCAATTTCATACAACGCCTGCTCAACAAACCGATGCGCGACGAGGAAGGAAACCCCATCGAGGTGATTACCCCAAAACCCGGCGAAAGTCAGGAGGAATACTACCAACGGGTAAAAGCCCAACAAGAGGAGGAATTGCTCAAAGCCGAACGCCGCGAGCGGCGAAAGGAATTCTGGAATAAATTGCTGTTTGATAAAAATGGCAAAAAAGGGGAAGATGGGGACGGAGGAGAGCATTGATGCTGTTTTCTTCGACCAAGCCCTACCGCATCCATTCTTCCACGACCCAATCTTCCCAATTGCGTTCTTCGTTGGAAAAGTTGATGCCTACTAGGAAAATCCTTTTTTTGCTATTCCGGTAGGGCGCCATGTAATCGCCTGCTTTGATTTGCTCAAGCGCCGCTTGGGCGCTGCCATCCATCTTGAACTCCATGATATAGAGGTAGTCCTCCGTTTGGGCGATGAGGTCGATGCGGCCTTTGTAGTGGGCTAGTTCAGCCTGCACGAAGAGATCCATGTAGGCCGTAATGAGGTATAGGATGGCGTGGAAATAGCCTTCCCACATGTTCAGCAGTTCTTCCTCGGTTTTGTATTGCTTGGGCGGCTGCCAGTTGTACTTGAGGTCGGATAGAATGACTTTGAGGTTGTCCATAAACAGGGTGATATTGCCCTGCTCCAATCCATCCTGCATGTACAACAGCGATTTTCCTACCAGAGAGGCCGACTGAAAGGTGAAAGCCTCCACCAAGTTGTACATCATGGAATTCTTGACTTCCTGATTGGGGTAACCCAGGAAATACCTTTTGATCAGGCCTTTATACTCGACCCTTTTGATGGTCAGGTAGCCCGTTTGGAACAGCAAGCCTGCCATGTGCAACTCCCGAAGCGAAAACTTATCCATTAAGGTTTCACTCATGGGTACTTCCTCGAACTCCTGTGGGTCAATGCCGCGTTTTCGGATGGTTTCGACCAGGAAGGTAGGCGTACCCGTAGCAAACCAATAATTGCCCAAGCTTTGGTTCAGGAAAAAATGCAGGAGTGAATAAGGGTTGTACAGACGGGTTTCTCCATCATAGGAGTAGCCATTGTACCAGGTTTTAATTTCTTGTAGCAGCGCAGCTTCTGCGTAATTCAACTTGTTGGCAGTAGCTCGAATGTGTGCTCCGAAATTGGCCAATAATTCCTCCTGCGTGATACCAAGCAGGTCGTGACTCAAGGAATGGATGCTCAAATCCGTGAGGTTGTTCAGGTCGGAAAACAGGCTCACCTTGCTGAACTTGGATACACCCGTTACGAACAAAAAACGCAGGTGTCCGGCTGCTTCCAGTCCCTTGAGCGGACCAAAGAATTGACGCAAGATCAACTGATTGGCTTCGGCTTTGTCCACCTCGGTCAGAAAATCCACGATGGGCTTGTCGTATTCGTCAATGAGCAGCACCACAGGGCGGCCTGCCTTTTCGGCGATGTTTTGTACCAGGGTCTTGAATTGGGTGGCAATGGAAGTCATTTCTATTCCTACGCCATATTCATCGGCATAAGCTTGCAGCACCCCACTGAGTTCCTCCTCCAGTTTTCGGGTTTTCAAGCCAAAATCGGCAAAATTGAACTGCAATACCGGGTAGGCCGGAAAATCGTAATCGCTGTGTTGACCGATCCACAAATGCTGGAACAGCTCTTTTTTACCCAAAAACAAATGCCGCAGCAAGGATACCAGCAGCGACTTGCCAAAACGGCGCGGGCGGGAGAGGAAGTACAGGTCTCCTCCTCGAATTAACTCAAATACCTGACGGGTTTTGTCCACATACAACAAATCCCTTTCAATGATGTCCTCGAAGTTTTGTTTGCCTACGGGTAATATTTTCATGTACGTACTTGGATACTGCTACAAAGATAAGGTTTTATCACCATACAGCGTTTCCCATAACCCAAACAAGGGGCACTCGAATTTTAATTAGCCTATCGCTCTTGAACTTGAAACGGTTGGGTCAATAGCTTTAAAAGGATTGCTTAAAACGCTGGTAAAGCCATTAAAAATTTGGAACAGAATCGCCGATGGGATGCAATTGCCTGTCAATAGCCTCATTCAGCCAACGAAAAATGGGACACCCCCTCGTTTCTAACTCTAACTCCCTGGCAATCAACCCTTCCAAAATAATGAACCCCGCTTAAAAAAAGAAGAGGGAAGTTTTTCTTTTCATTTCAAAGTACATACCTTTGCGGACGATTTTGAAAAAGCATTAAATGCATTGCCGTGAAAGTGGATTTTAGGATCATTTCTTTTCTTGTTGCCTTTCTGGCATTTGGAGTCGTTGGCGCCCAGGATCACGGGCACAGTCACGACGATCACCAACACGAAACCACCACCCATCAGGAACATTCCGATGACCATGCCAACGCCAACGCGCACCACGAGGCTGGCCATGACTGCGCATGCGGCCATGTGCACAGCGACGAGGGCGAATACGATGCGGTGGGTACTGTCATGGGCCACATCGCCGATGCCAACGAATTCCATATTTGGAAAGGCGTTCATATTCCACTGCCCTGCATTTTGTACGCGCCAGAGCAAGGCTGGTCTTTTTTCCTATCCAGCAAATTCCACCATGGCCACAACGCCGTGGATGGCTATGTACTCAACCACGGTCGCGTCAATCGCATCAGCGATCCCAATTTCCCGAAAGGAGAACAGCATATCGGCTGTATCGGTAGTCAAACCGAAATGGTCAATGACAAAGAGAAAGAAGTGTTTTATGCCGATTTCGAGGGTCAGTGCTTTAAGCTAGATCCACCTAGCACCGTTGACGGCGGTTTTGTTGGCGGTGGCATCACCAGCTTTTACGATTTTTCCATTACCAAGGCTGTTTTCACGATGTTTTTGGCTTTAGTACTGCTCATTTTGGTGTTCTCCGCCGTTGCAAGAGGCTACAAGAAAAACGAGGGCAAAGCACCATCCGGAATTCAGTCCCTGTTTGAAGTATTTTTTGTGTTCATCCGCGACGAGGTCAGCCGCCCAATGATTGGCGAGAAAAAATACGAGAAGTATCAGCCATTCATTATGTCGCTATTTTTCTTCATCTTGTTTGTCAATTTGTTGGGCTTGGTGCCCTTTTTTCCGGGCAGTGCAAACGTGACCGGCAACATAGCAGTGACTATGGTATTGGCTGTTTTTGCTTTTATCGTCACCAATATCAACGGCAACAAGCATTATTGGGAGCATATTTTCTGGATGCCCGGTATTCCGGCCTGGGTTAAAATCATTTTAACGCCCGTAGAGATATTGAGTATTTTCATCAAGCCTTTTTCCTTGATGATTCGTTTGTTTGCCAATATTTCTGCCGGACACATTATCATATTGAGCTTGATTGGTCTGATCTTCCTCTTTGGTAAAAATGGTGCCAGCGTAGGCGGCGCAGCGAGTGGAGCAGTCATAGGCGGCTTATTTACAGCCTTTATGAACCTGATCGAATTGCTGGTAGCGTTTCTGCAAGCCTTCATTTTCGCCATCCTGACGGCATCCTACATCGGAGCCGCTACCGAGGAGCACGATCATCACCACGATGAAGCACATGCACATTAAATAGTCAATCATTCATTAATCCATAAAATCTCAACAAAATGGGTGCAATTGGAGCAGGTATCGCAGCATTAGGCGCAGGCATCGGCATCGGTATCATCGGTAATGGCGCTATGGCTGGTATTGCTCGTCAACCAGAAGCGGTTAACGACATTCGTAACAACATGATCTTGACAGCGGCCCTTATCGAAGGTGCTGCCCTGTTTGCCATCGTTGTTGGTCTGTTGGCAGGCTAATTTTTGCCAGCAGAAAAAAAACGGGAGGAGGCGAACAGCGGTTGGCTGCGCCTTTCCCGAGTTTTAATTGTAGATTCTTAATTTTGGATTATTGATTTTGGGGTTAATCAAATAATTAAGTATCGATAATCCAACATTTTTTTAATCATATTGCCATGATTGAATTTTTGTTTCTCGCCGATTTCTCTGTCATTAAGCCTGATCCGGGTTTGATCTTTTGGACATCCGTGGTATTCCTGTTGGTATGGATTATCTTGGGTCGTATGGCTTTCCGCCCTATTCAAAATGCCCTGAAGAAAAGGGAAGACGACATTCAGGATGCTTTGAATGAAGCCAAGCACGCCCGCGAAGAAATGTCGAAGCTCAATGCAGAAAACGAAGCCCTGATTAAGTTGGCACAGGAAGAACGCAGCAAGATTTTGCGGGAAGCCAAAGAAGCCAAAGAGGCCATCGTGAATGAAGCCAAGACAAAAGCCAAAGAAGAAGCGCAGAAGATAGTGCTGAATGCCCAGCGCGAAATTGAGAGTCAGCGCCAGGCGGCTGTGACCGACCTTAAAAACCAGGTGGGCATTTTGGCCGTTGAGATAGCAGAGAAATTGCTGCGCAAAGAGCTGAAGGGCAACACCGAACAGGAGCAGTACGTCAGCTCATTGGTAAAAGATATTGATTTGAATTAAGCGATCGCTTCAATTTGTAGCGCATGTCTGTACAAAGAATAGCCGCTCGTTACGCCAAATCGCTGATTGATTTGGCCGTAGAGCAAAATAAGTTGGAACGCATCAAGGAAGATGTCGATTCATTCCTGGAGCTTACCAAAAACAGGGACTTTTACCTATTGGTGAAAAGCCCTATTGTCAATGCCGAAAAGAAGCGTCAGATTTTTAAAACGCTATTTGAAGGCAAATACGACAAACTCACCAGTTCGTTTCTGGACATTCTTGCCCTGAAAGGCCGGGAAAACTATTTGGTAGAAATTGCCAAAGAATTTATCCATCAGTACAAGGCAATCAAACACATCTCCACCGTGGTGCTGACTACCGTTAGCCCCTTGAGCGAAGACACAATGGATGCCCTCCGCAAAAAACTGCTGGAAAGCTCCGCAACCGACGAGCAGGTGGAATTGATTGCCAAAGTAGATCCAGCATTGGTGGGCGGCTTCGTCCTGGAGGTAGAAGGCAAAATTTATGATGCCAGCATTGCCAGCAAACTGGACGAACTCAAAAAAGAATTTAAAAAGCGAAATCTTCATATTTCACTGATATCCAAATCCTAACAGCGATAAAATTTCTAAAGATATGGTTGATGTAAAACCTGATGAAATATCAGCGATATTAAAGCAGCAACTCTCCGGTTTCAGCACCACAACGGAGTTGGAGGAGTACGGCACCGTACTCCAGGTGGGCGACGGTATTGCCCGCGTATATGGCCTGACCAAAGCTCAAGCAGGTGAATTGGTTGAATTTGAAACAGGGGTACAAGCCATTGTATTGAACCTGGAAGAAGACAACGTAGGTGTGGTATTGATGGGCCCCGGCGACGGCATTCGCGAAGGCTCTCGCGTTCACCGCACAGGTCGCATTTCATCCATTCAGGTGGGTGAAGGCTTTGTCGGTCGTGTCGTCAATCCATTGGGTGAACCCATTGATGGCAAAGGTGAAATTACAGGTGCAAAATACGAGATGCCACTGGAGCGCAAAGCCCCCGGGGTAATTTATCGCCAGCCTGTGAACGAGCCGCTGCAAACGGGTATCAAAGCGATCGATGCGATGATTCCTATCGGACGCGGACAGCGCGAGTTGATCATTGGCGACCGTCAGACTGGCAAAACGGCGATCGCCATCGACACCATCATCAACCAGAAAGAATTTTATGATCGGGGCGAGCCAGTTTACTGTATTTATGTCGCTTCTGGCCAAAAAGCTTCAACGGTAGCCAACGTAGCGAAAACCTTAGAAGACAATGGCGCAATGGACTATACTGTGATCGTTTCGGCTTCTGCTTCTGATCCGGCGCCGCTGCAATTTTATGCGCCTTTTGCAGGTGCTGCCATCGGTGAATATTTCCGCGACACAGGCCGTCCGGCGCTGATCATTTACGATGATTTGTCCAAACAGGCCGTCGCTTATCGCGAAGTATCGCTGTTGTTGCGCCGCCCTCCCGGACGCGAGGCTTATCCCGGCGACGTTTTCTACTTGCACTCCCGTTTGTTGGAACGTGCCGCTAAGATCATCAACAACGACGATATCGCTCGTAAAATGAATGACTTGCCGGAATCGCTCAAAAGTGCCAAAGACAAAAACGGTCAACCATTGATCAAAGGCGGTGGTTCACTTACGGCTTTGCCTATCATCGAAACCCAGGCGGGTGACGTGTCTGCGTATATCCCAACCAACGTGATCTCTATCACCGACGGACAGATATTCCTAGAATCCAACCTGTTCAATGCTGGTATTCGCCCGGCTATCAACGTGGGTATTTCCGTATCACGCGTGGGTGGTAATGCACAGATCAAGTCGATGAAAAAGGTGGCGGGTACACTGAAGCTCGACCAAGCCCAATACCGCGAATTGGAAGCCTTCTCTAAGTTTGGCTCCGACCTGGATCCTGCTACCTTGGCTGTTTTGGAAAAAGGCAAGCGCAACGTGGAAGTTCTCAAGCAAGCGCAGTACTCTCCAGTAGCCGTTGCCAAACAAGTGGCCATCATTTTCTTGGGAACCAATGGTTTATTGCGCAACGTACCTGTGGATAAAGTGCGCGAGTTCGAAGATATTTTCCTAACAACGCTGGAGCAGCGCCACCCGGAGGCACTGAGCAACTTCAGAGCTGGTAAATTGGAAAAGGCAGATACAGACGCGCTGACAACCCTGGCAGCAGAGTTGAGCAAACAGTTTGCGTAAGCCAAATGGGCATTTAGTTAGTGTTGTATTAAAACTAAAAAGCCAGCTAAGGTAACTGAAAATGAACACCTTAGCTGGTTAATTGAACTATAAACATGGCTGGGAATCTCAAAGAAGTTCGCGAGCGTATCACATCGGTCAACAATACGCAGCAGATTACCAAGGCGATGAAGCTGGTTTCGGCTTCTAAACTGCGTCGTGCTCAAGAAGCCATCGTACAGATGCGCCCGTATGCGGAAAAGCTGAATCAAATGCTGCGCAACATCCTATCCAACCTCGATAGCGATGCCCAATCCTCGCTGAGCGTTGAGCGGGAAGTAAAGCGTGCCTGTATGGTCGTGGTTACATCCAATCGCGGGCTATGTGGCGCTTTCAATTCCAATGTGTGCAAGGCTGCTGTTTACGATATCGATACCAAATACAAAAGCATACGCGAGCAGGGCGGACTGACCATCCTCTGTATTGGCAAAAAAGGCTACGATTTTTTCCGCAAGCGCTATCCGGACGTTCGAATCATCAAAGACTACGTTCTCCTATTTGAAGATTTGTCTTTTGAAAACGTATCCCGCGTTTCACAACGCCTGCTCAATGCCTTTACTGCCGGAGAATACGACGTAGTGGACGTGGCCTATGGCAAATTCCGCAATGCGGCGGTTCAATTTACCATCACGGAGCAATTCCTGCCTGTAGCCAAAATTGAAAAAGAGGCTGGCGATTCCAAAATCAAAGCCGACTACATTTTTGAGCCTGGCCAGGAAAAATTGTTGGAAACGCTGATTCCAACTATCTTACAAACGCAGTTTCAGCGCTTTGTTCTGGATACGCATGCTTCCGAACACGGCGCCCGCATGACGGCCATGGATTCAGCTACGGAGAATGCCAATGAATTGCTCCGCGATTTGCGCATAACTTACAATAAAGCCCGCCAGGAGGCCATCACCAAGGAAATTTTGGAAATCGTGGGTGGTGCCGCTGCCTTGGAAAACGCTTAAGCGAGAAAGGGATTATTTTTTCCGAAAAAACGGCTCAAAGAGTATATGCTCCTTGAGCCGTTTTTGTATAGCGTTATGGGATTTGGCAGGAAAAGCATTGGGGCTACCTATCTATCAGTTATTGGGCGGCAAGTTCCGGGATAGTGTTCGGGTTTATATGGATACAGCGCTCTATCAAAGTTCTCAGCCAAAACCGGAAGATTTCGCAGCTGCCGCCAAGGAAGCCGTCGAACTGGGGATGACAGCTGTAAAATTTGACCTCGATCAGGGCAACGACCCCAATAAGTACGACCGATACAATTGGACTGCCAGTCCTGCGGAAATTCAACGAATGTATGATCAAATGGCTGCTGCTCGAGAAGCCGTAGGCTCTAATATTGATATTTGTGCAGATATGCACGGGCGCTATGATTTGCCAACAGGACAGCGGGCAGCTAAAGTTCTAGAGCCGATCAATCTGATGTGGCTGGAAGAACCCATCCCTGCTGAAAACGTGGACTCCTACGCAGAAATCACCAAATCGACCAGTACACCCATTTGCGCAGGCGAAAATATTTACTTGGCTTATGGCTTCCGGCCTTATTTGGAAAAGGGAGCTGTGGATATTATCATGCCCGATCTTCAAAAAGCAGGTGGACTTGGTGAAGGGCAGCGTATTGCCAACCTGGCCAACTTGTACTACGTTCCTTTTGCACCACACATGGTCGCATCCTATTTGGGCGCTATGGCTGCCGCTCATGTCTGTGCCTCGGTGCCAAATTTCATGATTTTAGAATGGCAGATTTACTGTTTAAAGTGGGTAAAGCCAATCTGATTCTCGATAACCTCATCGCGCAGGGAAAGGCCAAACCAATGCTTGTAGTCATGTTCGATGGAAACATAGGTTTTCGGGGCGGGCCAGGTGCTTTCAATGCCAATGCCCTGCGTGCATTTGAGGATGAATTAAAAAATGCTGTAATCCCCTTTGTGGAGCGCAATTATCGCGTGAAGGCCGATGCCAATCATCGAGCGCTCGCAGGACTATCTATGGGAGGCTTGCAAACCCTACATGCGGGCGTACAAAACACGGATTTGTTCGCTCATTTGGGCGTTTTCAGCTCCGGCTGGTGGGCTAATAATACCGAATTGTCCGATCCAGAATATGCCTACATGAAAGAAAACGCAGACAAAATCAACACCAATCTACAGACATTCTGGTTATCACAGGGTGGAAAAGAAGATATCGCCTATGAAAACAACCGCATCATGATGAAAAAATTCGATGAAATAGGCATTCAGTATCAATATAGCGAATACGCCGGAGGCCATACCTGGCCAGTTTGGCGGCACGACTTATTTGGATTTGCGCAATTGCTTTTTAAAGAGTAGAAGCTGTGCAACCACTGTTTAAAACACTTTTCGGCAGTCGTTTATCTCGAGCCCATTGAATTTGATGACACTTACCCCCATGAATTTGTATCAGCTACCGGGAATGCAATAGCTTTTAGGTTCAATTGAGCTATAATATCGTCATACGAATATATACGACCCTGTTGCTAATGCAGCACCGAAAAATAGCGCATTTCCTGCCCTTGGGAATGCTTTAGTACCAGCGCATAAACCCCAGTCGGCCAGGAGGCGGTATCCACTTCGTGAAGCGTATCGCCTAGCTCAACAGATCGTTCCTGCATCGGGCGTCCCATGACATCATAAAACAAGAGTTGCGCTCTTTCTGGGGCATTCAGCTCAATAAAAAGTCGGCTATCTGCTGATACGGGATAAATGCGCCAATTCCAAGGCTTGGGTGTAAGTTCGGAAATAGAAACAGTTGGGCATGCCTCACAACTGCCGAAACAAACCACATCCACATTTAAGCTATCCTGGTTTTCCGAAAGGGTCAGTACGCGTGCCACCAGATCGCCATCCAGAACGGCACAAGCCGCATCTTCGGGCAGGCTCAGGGCTTCTGCCTGATCAAGAGAAATGCCATTTAAAAACAAATAGGTATGCGATCCAGCAGGGATGGCTGCGCCTATTTGCCAAATACTATCCCCGATATGCTCCATAGGGCTAAAGAGGGCCCAATTCCAAAAGCTACCCGTTAGGTAAATGGCGCCATTGGGTTCAGCCATAGCGGCATCCACTCTAAAAAATACATCGGTATAGTGGATGGGGGGTGGGCAAACGGCCTCCGTGGTGCAAACGCCAAAACAAGTGGCGATCACTGTATCTTGATAGATCGGATCAAAACTGCGGAAGCCCGTCTCCGGGTCGGCGCATGGCAAATCACCGATTGCTTCCACGCAGGAAAAATCCGGGCATAATCCATTAGCAAAGGTATATTCCCCAGCCAAACCAGCAGGCAAACTAAGCGTAATGGAATAAATACCGTCTGCGTCTTCATCCATCATGGGATGATCTCCAGGCAGGCCAAAGTGCGTTCCTCCGGCAAGGTAAACGCCTGTTGGGTCGGGCATTTGATCGCCCATGTTTAGCAAAAAGGTAATGGACACAGAGTCAATAGGCTCGATACCACACTGCGCGAGATCACACAGACCAAAACAGAGCTGTAAAGTCGTATCGTTAAATACAGGTGGCAAATAGCGGTAATCATCCAATGCAGGGTAAGCGCATGGTTGCCCACTTAGGTTTTCCTGGCAGGATAAATCCGCACAAAGCCCATTTAAAAAGGTATAAAAGCCTGAGAAACCTTCCTCCCGGGTGAGGGTAATGGAAAAAACGCCGTCACCATTTTCATCTGTCAAAGGAGGCGCTCCAGGCAAACCAAAGCTGCTATCTCCTGCCAAATAAACGCCCGCTGCATCCGGCAGTACAATCCCCATGTTCAATTCAAAAGTAATGGCAACGGAATCAACTGGTTCAATGCCACAGAAATCTGTATTGCAAAGTCCAAAGCAAAGGTGGAGTGTCGTATCCGTATAAACCGGCGGCAAAAAGCGAAAATTATTGAAGGCCGCATCGGAACAACCCTGGCCGCTCAGGTTTTCTTGACAATCGTAGGTCGGGCAAAATCCATTGAGGAAAATGAAATGATCGTAAAAACCCACCGGGCGCGATAAGGTGATGGTATAAACGTCATTTTCTGAATCAAACGCAAGTGGGTAATCGCCGGGCAAACCAAAACTCGCCCCGCCTGCCAGGTAAATACCCGTCACATCAGGTGCTACAATACCCATGTCTAACTTCAAGGTAATGTCCACCGAATCGGGTGGCGTAATACCGCATTGGCTATAATCGCATTCGCCAAAGCAAAGCAACAGCGTGGTATCTGCACTGACAACAGGCAAAAACCGGTAGTACTGTTCTGCTACATTAGCACAATCTTGACCCGATAAATCCTCTTGGCAGGCATCGCCGCATAAGCCATTGATAAAAGTAAAATGGCCACTGGCATTAGCAGGTACCGTTACCGAAATCTGAAAAATACCATCGCCATCCAAGTCTTGTAGCGGGTATGCGCCTGCAGGCCAGCCAAAATCTTCGCTCAACAAAAAGACCCCTTCCGGCGCAACAATCTGCGACTGCATATTCAAAAATAGATTCAGCCTACTGGCCAACCCCATGCTCTGTACATAATGCAAGCGCTGATTGGGCGCTACGTTGTAATACGTTTCGGTTGCTCCTCCCAACCAATCAATTTTAAGGCTATCCACTTGCGTTGCCCCTCCCAAGCCAAAATGGGCGATGCTGGTATTTTGCGAGGCATGGCTAGAGCCACCCTGAATTTCTCTGCGGAGCACTTTATTGCCAATAAAAACCCGGATGATGGAGCCAAAGGCGTCCCGATTGCAGTCCGTTCCGCTAAGGCTCACCTGTAGCCATTTGTTGGCAGTAGGAAAGTTGTTGTTGTACAACAGCGATTTGCCCCCCAGAGAGCCAAGCCCTGTTATGGTAGGCACACAGATGTCAGCGTCGCCATCGGCATCGTAGTCTGCATAAGCCAGCCCGCGAGCAATATTTATGCTATTGAAGCCCAAGGTATTCGATACATCGGTGAATGTACCATTGCCATTGTTTCGGTATGCTTTGTTCGGGTCGAATTGTGTGGTAGGGTTGAATGGCGCCGACAAAATGTAGCCATTGGCGATGAAAAGGTCTTCATAAGTATCCAAATCATAGTCCATAAAAGCGGTGCCCCAGCCGGTCGTATTGCCGTCCGGCGTGGTTGCATTTTCCACATTGGCCGCGGTCGTTACATCCAGAAAATGGCCAGAGCCGTCATTTTGCAGCAGCACATTGCGCCCAATATTGGTCACATAGTAATCCCAATCCTGATCGAGGTCATAATCTCCAACAGCAATCCCCATCCCATAAATGCCGACATCCATGCCGGAACTCATGCTCACATCCTCAAAACCATTGCCATTGCCCAGGTTTCTAAACATCGCATTGGGTTCTACCCAGGCACCAAAATCATTGGCGACATAAACGTCAATCAAGCCATTTTGGTCATAATCGGTCGGAATAACGGCTAGCGCACAACCCGTATCATTTAGTCCCAACGACTCCCCCATTTCCGTAAAGGTCCAGTCGCCGTTATTGCGATACAACAAGTTGGGATAACAACTATGAGCGTATCCATTAATTTGCCCCTGATCGTCGTATAAAAACTCCGATTCGTCCAGGTAATTGATCACATACAAATCCAATAGTCCATCGCTGTCGAAATCCAGAAAGGCTGCGCCCGTGGCTCGTAAGGCATGCGTAATTTGGGCTGAGACGCCTATTTCTTCAAAAGTGCCGTTGCCGTTGTTCCTAAACAAAAGGCTGCGCTCCAGTTGGGTGAAGCCGCTGTCATTCCAGGTGCCGATAAAGAGTTCCCGGTAACCATCGTTGTTAATATCGCCACTGACCACGCTGGTCGTGTAGTAATTAGCTGTAATGGACAAACCGGCCTGTACCGTCACATCTGTAAAAGTGCCATTGCCGTTATTCTGGTAAAGACGATCCATTGTTCTTCCCCCGGTCAGGTACAAGTCTTCCCAACCGTCTGCGTTGTAATCAAACCAGGCCGCACCACCGCCAAAACCGCCCAATTGATCAAAAATAAAATCAATGCCAACGGATTGCGCTACTTCCTGGAAGAATTGCGCTTGAGTCAGCGCCGGGCTTATCGTTAGCATAATGGACAAAAGGCGTATCCTGATTTTCATAGTAAGTTGCATTATTTCGTTCAGTAAAGATAAAAAGCTGTTTGAAGCACATCAGCTTATTTTTCCAAAAAAAAGCCAAAGTAACAGCAGGAACCAAGCCGCGAATATAAAACTGCCACCAACCAAATCCGCTAGTGTCCAAGCCGCCGTTGGAATAAAGATCGTAGGGAGTACGGCGCCTGTTGCGAGCAACAAAGGTTTCAACAAGCTGCGCCAAAAATCATAAAAATTGGCCTGCAATAGTGGTTTTATCAACAAACCGAGCGTCAATAACGCAAACCCCCATTGCAATACTACTTGTGCCAGAACGGCGCCTTCCAAGCCATCCCTACAACCTGCGACAATGCCTACTGTCAATGGCAACGCAAACAAAAGATTGGCGTACAACCATTTCTCAATGCGGTTGAGCGACAAAAGCAGCGTATCGGCCGGATTGCTGATAAACAGCGCCGCCACTAAAAGGCATACCCAACGAAAGATGTCAACGTACTGCAAGTAGCTTTCGCCAAATACAAATTTTACTACGGGATAGGCCCAAACGACCAGCAAGAAAAACAAGGGCAACTGAAACACACACAAAGCCCCCAACATGTCAAAATAGACCTGACGCACAACTTTCAATCGGTTTTGAAAACGGGATAGGACTGGATAGGCCACCTTTTCCACCGCTTGGGTAATGATATTGGAAAAACGCAGCAGCAACCTTTTGAACACGTCGTAAACGCCAAGAGCATCTGTGCCCAAGCATTTGCCAATGATCAGCACATCGAGTTGATAAACGAGGTGGGTGCCCAGGCGTTCCGCCAAGTGTTTACCTGCAAATTCCAAATGCCCTTGCAAATTGCGCCAGGAAAAATGCCCTTGTAAGTGGAATAAAGCCCGGCCTTTCCACAGGCAGAATAAACTGCTGGTGGCATAGTGGGCCGTTAAGCCCAACAAAATGGCATAAGCCCCCCACCCTTTCCAAGCCAGAATAAGGGAACAGACCAATGCGGCAACTTTACCCCAAAAGTCGCTCAGACCCAACCATTTGAATTGCATGTTTCTTTGCAACAGCGCTTTGTAATGCGCCCCAGGGCCATTGAATAAAAAAGAAAGCCCAAAAGCAAAGGACAAGCCTAGCAAAGCGGGTTCAGCATAAAACCAAGCCAGCGCCCAGCCCAATGGAAAAATCAATAAAAAAAGGAATACTCCTGCCAGCGTATTCAGCCAGAAGATGGAAGAAAGCTGCTCCTCCGTTTGATCCTGCTTTTGCACCACAGCAGCACTCAAGCCCGCTTCTTGCAGCATCAGTCCCAAGTTGATGAACACACCGCTCAAGGCCGCCATTCCAAAATCCTTTTCTTCCAGCAAGCGTATCAACACCAGAATTTTCACTACATTGAGCAAAGCACTGAGTATGGCCGTCGAGGCCGTCCATTTCAAGGCTGATAAAATGCTTTGCTTAAAGCCCATAAAAGTGTTTTAATTTTGCAAAGCTATATTTTCTAAGCAATACGCCATTAGCTCTAACATCTAAACATCTAACCAAACATGTCCCATAAAGCCGCATATATCCATCTTTGTGCATCGGAAATGCTGCCGCTTCAGATGCAGCCTTTTTGGCTGGATATTGTAGCACAAAAAGGGGAATGGGACGTTTGTTTGGCCCAAGATGGCGCAGGCCGTATTATTGGTGCGCTGCCTTATTGCCTTTTCAAAAACGCAGGCATTAAAGCGATCAAAATGCCCCCCTTTACCGATTATATCGGCCCCTGGCTGCGTTTCCCCGATGAGTCGGATATGAAACTGGAGCGCTATTACACCCGGGAAAATCGCCTCTTGGCCGATTTGATCGATCAGTTACCCCCCGTGGCTTATTTTGTACAACAGTATTACCCTACGCTGGACAACTGGCTGCCCTTTTACTGGAAAAATTTCCGCCAGACCAGCCTTTATACCTTCACTTTTGAAAACCTGGCCGACCTGCCCGCCATCCATGCCGGATTCAAGCGAACGGTTCGGACAGATATTAAAAAAGCAGCTGGCCAAGTGCATGTCGTACAAACGGATGATCTGGATCGCTTTGTACAGGTCAATCAGGCTTCATTTTCCCGAAAGGGCTTGAATTATCCTTTTGATCGGTCTATATTGCAGCAGTTGGATACCGCGCTAGCGGCTCGGCAACAGCGCCTGATCCTGCTAGCCAATGACCGAGTAAACGGCAAATGCCATGCCGGGCTTTATATGGTTTGGGATCATCAAACGGCCTATTGGCTACTCAGCGGCATTGATGCCTGGTATAAAAACAGCGCCGCCTTGAATCTGCTGTATTGGACAGCCATACAGCAGGCTGCCGAACGGGGTTTGCAGCGCATCGATTGCTGCGGCAGCATATTACCCGGCATCGAGCATGTGATGCGCGCGCTGGGCGCTACCCGACGCCCCCATTTCCGCATTCATCGCTATGGGCATCGCCTGTGGTCTTTACTAGCCGCATTGCGGGGCCATAATCCCTAAATGACATGGATGCCTTGAATCAAAAACACTTACAGGCTGCTTTACAGTGGCTGGAAAACAGCATCAAAGCGACCAATAATCGGGGATCAGCTGCTTATTACCACCTGTGGCGGGGCTGGGCTTCGGCCTATCCAGAAACCACCGGTTACCTAATTGAAACCCTGTTGGCGGCTCACCAACAACTCAAGGAGGAAAAGTACCTGCACCTGGCTTTGGATTGCGCCTATTGGCTGCTCGATTTGCAACAGCAGGAGGGCAGCTTTCCCGGAGGGCTTATCGGCAGCAAAACGCCGCCCCAGGTTTTTGATACAGGGCAAATTGTATTCGGATTGGTGGCTGCGTATGAGCAGACGGAAGAACAAGCATTTTTAGATGCAGCCGATCGAGCTTGCGCCTGGCTTACCACGCTACAAGACCCTAGCGGTTGTTGGAAAAAAGGGGGCTTGTACGCCGATTATACCCCTGCTTATTATGCCCGGGTGGTATGGGCGATGCTTCTGGCCAATCGCCACCTCCAGAAGGCTTCCATTGAGGCCGCCGCTTTAAAGGCTTATGCGTATTTTCAACGGCAGTGGACAGAAAAGCACAGCATTAAAGACTGGGGCTTTGCCCCGAATGCCCCTGCTCTGACCCATACCATTGCCTATACCTTGCGCGGCTTGTGGGAGTCGGCTGTATTGCTCGAAGATAAAACGGGCATGGAAGCTGTAAGGAAAGCATTGCATCAATTGCAGCGCATTTATGGCTTGAAAAATCGCCTGGCAGGCGCTTATGACCTCAACTGGCAGGGCAATGAACGCTTTATTTGCCTGACCGGGCACTGCCAGTTGAGTATCTTGCTGCGGCGGGTTGGCAATCAGGTACAAGAAGCTGATTTTAGCCATTTCTCGAAGATATTGCTGGAAAATGCCTTGTCCAGGCAGTGCCATTTTCCCGTAAGGGGCATAAAAGGCGCTTTGCCAGGCTCCTGGCCCATCTGGGGAGCCTATATGCCTTTGCGCTTTCCGAATTGGGGGCTGAAGTTTTTGGTGGAAGCGCTGTTGATGTGACTTAAATACTGTGCCACCAAATGGAAAATTCTCGATTGTAATCTGAAAATATTATAATAATTTCAGATTATGATCAGAAATTATTATGTTTGTCTATTCAAAACAGCACTTGCACCGCTTGCTGGAATAGCGAAAAGACAGCGCGAGTCTTCCCTCTCCATCGGTTTGCGTTCCCGTATGATTGGTCAAAGTAGGTTTAATACAGCATATGTCACCATGTGGATAGAGCGAATTTTACTACCCAAAGTCAGTCAATACCTGGAAAAAGGTAAAGCTGTACTGCTGATAGGTCCTCGGCAAGTAGGTAAAACAACGCTGCTGGAAAAAATAGCTGAACGACATCCGCAAAAAACACTTTGGATAGATTGCGATGAACCTGACCTGAGGAGACAACTGACCGACATTACTTCATCGGCACTAAAAACCTGGATTGCAGAGGCTGAATTGGTACTTATAGATGAAGCTCAAAGGGTAAAAAATATTGGCCTAACCCTAAAACTGATTACAGATAGAATAAAAAAGGTTGAATTATTGGTTACTGGCTCATCCTCACTTGATTTGGCCAATGAAATCAACGAACCGCTTACAGGACGAAAGTGGGAATTCACACTGTTGCCTATCTCTACTGAGGAAATGTTGCAGTATCATGGTTCGCAGGAAGAAAAGCGCTTGCTTCATCATCGTTTGATTTACGGCATGTACCCTGAAGTCATTAATCGCCCCGGTCAGGAAAGGGCTTTATTAGGGCAACTAAGTAGCAGTTATCTTTACAAGGACATTTTTACTTTTCAGGATGTGCGGAAGCCCGAAATTTTAGAAAAATTGCTTCAGGCTTTAGCGCTTCAAATTGGCAGCGAAGTCAGTTATCACGAATTGGCTCAACTGACGGGCTCTGACCAAGCCACTGTACAGCGCTATCTCGATTTATTAGAAAAAGCATTTGTGGTTTTCCGCTTGCCCGCCTTTAGTCGCAATTTGCGAAATGAATTGAAAAAAAGTCGCAAAATCTATTTTTATGATAATGGCATACGCAACGCCGTGCTGAATAATTTTCAGCAGGTGGAATTAAGACCAGATATCGGTGCGCTTTGGGAAAACTTTCTGGTCAGCGAACGCCTAAAGTGGTTGATAAACAACCAATATTTTGCCAATCGCTATTTTTGGCGCACGACTCAGCAACAGGAAATAGACTATCTGGAAGAAAAAGATGGAAAAATAACCGCCTTTGAATTCAAATGGAATCCAAATTCCAAAGTTTCATTTCCCAAAACTTTTTTAGGGGCTTATCAAAATGTGGAAACATTTGTGGTGACACCGGAAAATTATTTTGAATTTCTGACCCCTGCTACGAGCGGAAGATAACGCTACACTGGAGTGGATTGTGCGCCTACGCCTAGGTGACAAAGATAATAAGCCTCCGGGTTACTGATGTTTCGGGTATCTTCAACCCCATTCACGAAAACACAAATAAATAGCCAGTTATTGGTGACTTAAGGACTGTATTTCAATGTATGAAAGTCAAAATATCTTTTTACAACCTGTTGATTATCTGATATTTATTTTTTTTTGTTAAAATTATCTTTTCCCTTGTGGCTTCAATGAAAAAGTAACAAATTGCAATCAATATTCTGCGATCGCACGCTAGAGTTAATTCATCCACAACAAACACAGGACTACTTTTAAGGCAAAAACCATCAAAATGACTGATGGCCATGTGCCGCTATTGTCATTCGATGGTAGGCGTTTATTCTTTTTATTCATTCAAAAAACTTCAAAACCATGAAATTACATTTGCTTTTTGGGGCATTGCTTGCCCTATCTTTCACATCCTGCCAAAAGGGGGATACGGCCCAGGAAAGCAGCTTGCTAGAGCGCGTTATTTCTAGCCCGGAATATGTTGAAATGCTGAGCGTACTCGACAACAAGAGGCTGCGAATAGAAGAAGAAAGAGCAGAACTAAGATCTACCTTTGAAGCTGCATCGGCAGATTTATCCGAGCCAGAGCAACAGGAACTTTGGAAAAAGATGAATGACGACAGAAGAAAAGAAATGCAAGAAAGAATTGCTTCGATGGAGCGTATCAATGAATGCCATTTACAACTGGTGTCTATTATCCAAGAAAACCCCGGGATGACAGAAGCGGAAATTGTGCAGGAAAGAAACAAAATAGACCAACAAATGGGTATCAGCCCTGAAATGAGAGCAAATGCAGAAGCGATTGTGGCTTCCAGTCCAATGATTAAAGCCACGAAAAAGCTGGAGGAAAAGTTTCCTGAATTAAAAGAACAGGATCCTACTTTTCTCGAAACTTGCTTCAATGCTTATTTGGAAAAGCACGGCTTTCAAAATCAAAACATTGTCGATTAACAAATAAAAAACATGCTCAAATAAAATTCCGTCAAATAACTTTTTTGACAACTTTGCTATGTCTATTAATACCTACATATCGCGCAATCACTCAACCTTGTAGCTCTTGTATGGCAGCCTGCTTTAATCAGTACGAGAGTTGTTATTTTGCTGAGAATCTAGAGTACTGGGGTTGTAGAACTTATTGTTTTGATAATTACTGGGACGTGCCTGATCATCATTATATGTATGACTTTTGCATGGCTAGTTGTGAGATGTATTATGATCAAGATATGGAAATATGTTATCACAATCATGATGTGTGTGCTGAATATTGCTATCAGCCATGTGGGCCATGTGATCCTTGCGGAAGTGGTGGTGTACTTGATTAAATAGCGACAATATTTGCCAGATATCATAGCGCAACTCATTTACTAATCTCGAGTTGCTTTATGGTTCTGGGGTGCTTATACAATGTGCAAAGTCGGAGAAGTTTTTCCCTAAATTTGGATTGACTCAAAATGGTGCAGTTGATAAAGACTCCTCAGGCTTTGGGAGATGGCCGATATATAGGCGAGTATTGGTATAATTCAGGCTATGTATTCACCTTACAGATAACACCTGATTGTACTTCTAAGTCTTCCTCACAATATCCCCCTTTGCTCCAATTCCGATCTCAACTGATTGGCATGCTGAAAATGGATCGCATGTAAACCAACAGCCTCTGCGCCCTTTGCATTTTTAAAATTATCGTCAATGAAAATGGCCCGATGAGCTTGTACTTCATAGCGCTGAATCAACAACTCGTATATTCGGGGGTCTGGCTTGATCAACCTTTCTACACCTGAAACGACAATACCTTCAAAGTAGTGCAGAAAGCCATATCGCTCCAACGCAACCGGGAAAGTTTCGGCGCTCCAGTTGGTCAATGCGTATAAACGGTGTTCCTTTTTGGCGCGCAGTTCTTCCAGTATTTGTACCGTTTCTTCAATGGGGCCGCCAAGCATGTCTTCCCAACGCCCGTAATAATCGCGTATCTGAGATTCGTATTCCGGGTGTCTTTCGACTAGCCATTCGGTCGCTTCTGCAAGTGGCCGCCCGGCATCCTGTAGGATATTCCAGTCATGGGTGCAAATGTGATCGAAGAAATACCGCATTTCGGCCTCATCATCAAAAACCTGGCGAAAGACATACTCCGGATTCCAATCAATGAGCACCCCGCCTAAATCAAAAATGACCGTATCAATTTTTGCCTGATCCATTTTTTTTTCGCAAAGTAACGCAGAAAAATTAACTTCCCGATTTTGTCCTTACTCTAGCGGGCTAAACGGTTCATTTTAAGTGTGTTCGCTAGGGTAAGGACTTTGATAAATTGGGAAGTAATTTTTTGCACACTACTAGAGTAACTTTCCTCTACTAGGATAGTAAAAAAGAAGGCTTTATTTTAGGGTGAAATTCTCATTTTCGTGTCCATAACATCGCGCTTTATGGCTTTTGCTATGCCCTATTTTCCCAGCACTACCCTATCTAGCTGGCTTCTATTTTTCCTCATGTTGAGTGCCTCAGCAACTGCCCAAAATTATGTTTTGCTTGGCTCGGCCATTGATCTGGGAGGAGAATGCTTTCAACTCACTCCCGATGAGTTTAGCCAAAGCGGCGCCGTTTGGTGCGATCAGCCTATTGATTTGAGCCAGAAATTTGCATTCTCCATCGCCTTGGAATTGGGATGCCGTGACGAATTGGGCGCGGATGGCCTGGCATTTGTACTGGCGCAATCAGGGCCCGGCTTGAACGGTTCAGGTGGTTCATTTGGCTATAGTGGCATCAGCGGGCCAACGCTGGCCGTAGAAGTGGATACCTGGATGAATACGACGGATCCCATTTACGATCACATTGCTATCATCAGCAATGGCGATGTCAATCACGATGTGGCTACTAATTTGGCCGGCCCAGTACCTGCCCGCAGCGATGAAGCCAATATAGAAGACTGTGAGCTACATACCCTGGAACTGATCTGGGAACCTAGCAATCAAAGCCTGATGGTTTACTTCGACTGCGAATGGCGGCTTACCTATACGAGCGACATCATCCAGGCAATTTTTGGTGGTAATACCCAGGTATTTTGGGGTATTACATCTGCAACGGGCGGTGCGCGTAACCCACATACGGTTTGTTTTTTAGATCCATCAAAGTTCAACCTGGGGGAAATCAGGTTGTGCCCTGGTGGAAAAATACGCCTCCCTGGCCCTCCGCTGGGCATCAGCACCTGGTCGCCAGCTACTTATCTGGATGATCCCAACGCTGAGCAGCCCTGGGCTAGCCCAGAGGATGATATCACTTACCTGGTTTCCACTCAAATGGGCTGTTTACTCCGGCAAGATACGCTTGATGTGGTGATAGACGGCACGCTGGCAGGTCAGCTCAATGTCACTGATAGTAGTGTTTGTATCGGCAACCCAATCACCTTGCTCGTAGAAGAAGCATCGCCCGCCCACTTTTCCTGGTCAACTGGCGATACGACCCAAGCCATTACGGTTCATAGCGGCGGGGCTTATCAGGTAACTGTGACCCGATCCGATAGTTCCTGTACTTATTCTGCGGAAGCTTTTTTAACAGAAATCCCGCTTTTAACTTTTGATTTAGGCACAGATACCAGTTTGTGTGAAGGCCAAAACCTCGTGTTGAAAACGGGAATTCCCTCGGCCATCTGGCAAGACAATAGTGTAAAGGACAGCTTTTTAGTCGTTCGGGCAGGGCTATACACGGCTTTGACAAGTAATGAATGTGGGATATGGGCTGATCAAATTGAGGTGACATTTGACGATTGTGAATCTATCTATCTTCCCAATGCATTTTCACCCAACAGCGATGGGCGCAACGATTATTACCAATTTCTGCATGGCGGCGATGTTAATTGGGTCAAGCGCATGGCGGTATTCGATCGCTGGGGAGCTTTGCTTTTCGAGATGCTTGACCTACAGCCCGATGACCCGCAACTCAGATGGGACGGTATGCGCAATGGGCGTCCATTGCCCACAGGCGTTTATGTATTGATGCTAGATTTGGTTTTTCGGAATGGCAGTCAGCAATTATTGACCCAGGATATTTTATTGGTTAAATAAATGCGTGAATTGGTACGGCTTATTAATAAATATTTATATTTGTAATCACGATACATTTCCTCCCAGTTCTGATCACATTTTTATCCCATCAAGCAAACACTAAAACAGAACAAACTAGCTTAATAATAGCGGGCTTCGCTATTGTGCGGACGCCGATAAATCGGGAAGTAATTTTTTGCACATGACTAAGTTCACACGACTTGTCAAGAACTAAAATGAATTGTGGTATTTAAAACACCAATACTAGCATTTAAAGTGATCCTCTGTTTGCTGTTGATTCCATTTTTTGCAACCGCGACAGAATACCAACATACTTTTCCTGCCGATACCTTACTGGAAAAGGCCCGGACTATGGTAGAAACGGAGGAGGAAGGCGCACTACCCCTGCTGGAAGAAGCTATTGCCCTGTTTGAAGCACAAAAAAACAAGCCCAAAGTACTGGCAGCCTATGAGCTAATTCGGGATTACTGCTACCGGATGCCCTTCCCTTTCCCTGTGAAAGATTCTATTTTTCAAAAAAACGCACAAGAACTGTCCTTGCTCGGCGATACTTCCCAGTTGGCCCATTTGTACCTAAAATGGTCGGATGTGGCACAAGAAGTGGACTATCGGATGAGTCAGGAAAAAGTCGTATTTGCAGATAAGTTGTTTCATGCCGTCAATGATTCTATCGGCATGATCGAATGCCAATACCGTTTTGCTGTTCTACAAGGCAGCATGGGCAATACGGATTTGGTTTTGCCCCATTTTGAAGAGGCACTACAATGGAGCAAAGACATTCAATCGGATGCATACATAGCGGAATCTTCCTGTCGCTTAGGCGAATACTACTTCCGCACAAACCAGCCCGACACAGCTTTGTACTTTATCAATCAAGTACTGGCGATAGCACCCAAGGCCAAAGCCAATACCCTCATCAATGCTTATCGGATCAAGGGTTTTATTTCTGCTGCCAGTAATTTGTTAGAAGAAGCATTTAGTTATTTCCAAAAAGCGATCGAACTAGCCATCGAACAAAAAGACGATGTCCGAACGGCTATGCTGTATATCGACCTGGGGCAAGTTCACATTAATCATACCGATGATATACTTCAGGCTTTGGATTGGCTGAAAAAGGGGCTGGAAATGGCTGAAACGGCAGGCTCTAAGCGTTTCATCAAATCAGCGCATCTGGGTCTATCCTACACGTATGAATTGCTGGAAGATTTTGAAAACGCGCTTTTTCACCAACGCGCTTTTACCTCTTTGCAACAGGAAATGCAAAATGAACAAGCCCGCAATCAGATGCTTCAACTGGAAGCGCAATATGAAAGTGAGAAAAAAACCAATGAGTTGCTGAAAAAAGAAGCGGCGCTGGCCAAGCAAGAGCTTAAAAACAGAACCCTGGGTGCCGCATTGCTGTTGCTCCTATTTCTCTTAGCCATGGCTGTAGGGGCCTGGTATTTGAAAAACCAGTCCAATCGCCACCTGGCCGAAAAGAACCAATTGATCCAACAACAGGCCGATGCCCTCAAGTCGCTGGATGAATTCAAATCGCGCCTTTTTGCCAATATCTCCCATGAATTGCGCACCCCGCTTACTTTGTTGCTAGGCCCTGTGAGCAGCGTGTTGCGGCGCAACCAAGTGGATACGGAAGATCAACAACACTTGCACCGGGTAGCGGATAACGCGCAGTTGCTGTTGGCTCGCGTGAACGAACTACTCGATTTGTCCAAGCTGGAGTCTGGTAAAATGGAATTGCAGGAACACTACCTGGAACTGAACGGTTATTTACTGGATAAGATCGATGCTTTTTTGCCCTTGGCTTCCGAAAAGCAAATTGAGCTACAATTCGATGATCAACTGCCCAAACAGACGGCCATTAGCATTGATGAAGACAAATTCGGCAAAATCATCGGCAACCTGCTTTCCAATGCCATCAAATTTACGCCCAACGGCGGGCAGGTCAAGCTGAGTGCCGCTATTCAAGGGTTGCACTTGGTTTTAAGTGTACAAGACAATGGTTCAGGTATCCACCCGGACGATCAAAAGCATATTTTTGAACGCTTTTACCAAGCTAGGCACGCTGATATTCGACCAGGTGGCACGGGTTTGGGGCTGTCTCTTTCCCAGGAATTTGCGCAATTGATGGGCGGCGGTATTGCGGTGGACAGTACCCTCGGCCAGGGAAGCATTTTCCGATTAAAATTGCCGCTTAAACGCATGGAAGCCCATTCTCAAAATATGGATGATGCCTCTCTTGAGTTTGAGCCGCCCGTGCTTACCCAAACCAGCGGCAGTCGCTTGTTGATTGTTGAAGACAATGAAAGTCTGCGGGTTTATTTGCAAACCATCTTGGGCAAACACTATCAGGTCAGAACTTGCCAACACGGTAAAGAAGCCCTGGCAGAACTCAAACGCAATCCCGATGGATTCGATCTCATCCTGTCCGATATTATGATGCCAGAAATGGATGGATTCCAGTTGCTGGAAGCTTTAAAAGGTAACCACTCCTGGCAACACCTGCCTGTGGTGATGCTAACCGCAAAAGCCGCCCAAAAAGATAAGCTAAAAGCCCTTCGCATCGGGGTGGACGATTACATCCTAAAGCCTTTTCAAGAAGAAGAACTGCTGCTTCGACTGGCTAATGTACTGCGCCATTACCAACTCCGGCAAGACCCCACCCCACCAGAAGAAGAAGAAGCCATTGCCGATCACGAGCCTGAGCCGCATTCCGCCACCCATGATGCGGAACTCACGCCAGAGAATCAGGACTGGCTGGAACAATTAGAAAATGCAACCATCGAATTGTTGCAAGTGCACCTCACTGCTGAGTCTTTGGCGGCAGAAATGGCCATCAGCCGCCGCAATTTATTTAGAAAAGTCAAATCATTGACCGGGCTAACCCCCAACCAATACATCCAAGAAGTCCGTTTTCAACATGCGCGGCAATTGCTGGAATCGCGCAGTGTCTCATCTGTTAAGGCGGTGTCTTATGAAGTGGGTATGAAGGATATTCGCTATTTTTCCCAATTGTACAAGGCGCGGTTTGGAAAGTCGCCCTCGGAGTATTTGTAGAAAAGTGTTTTTGTTTTATCCTTTTTTGACAAATTGGGAAGTAATTTTTTGCACGCCCTATAGTACCATAAAAATAATGAAGAACACAAACAACCACGATGAACGAATTGCCAAAATGGTCTTTGCTTCGGTTTACCCGCATTATCTCACAAAAATCGAGAAAAAAGGCAGAACAAAAGAAGAATTGCATCGCGTCATTGAGTGGCTAACAGGATATGATGAAATGAAGCTGCAAGAACTCATCCAAGAAAAGGTAACCTTTGAAACATTTTTTCAGCATGCTTCGCTAAACCCCAATGCAGCACTCATTACCGGTGTCATTTGTGGTTATCGGGTAGAAGCTATTGAAAACCCACTGACTCAACAAGCCCGGTATTTGGACAAATTGGTGGACGAATTGGCAAAAGGCCGCAAGATGGAGAAAATATTACGCGTTGCATAAAGTGGCCTGCAAAGTGTGGGGTGGCTTTGAGAGCTGCTTTCAGCAACTGGTTTCGCAGCCCCGATTGGAAAGAACTGTTTTTTAATTTCAACATCAACTATTGCATCGTCGGTAATCCCTGTTTAAGGGCAGAAAATTCGGGTAATGGCCATATCTCTTAATGATGATCGAGCGGCAATGCCCAAAAGCCAAATCTAACCTCGATGAAGTGAAATTTACCAGCGGCTTGATAATTGTAAATCAAACATTAACCTAATGTTAATTATTTGTAAACTATCTATATTTTCCGTACCTTTATCTTTTGAAAAGAATGCTTACATGCTCTTAATTATTCTTTTAACCCTCAAAACGGACAAGCAGTGAGTGAAAAAAAAGTGTATAAGGAAAAGCAACGATTCCACATTTGGGGAGTTTACGCCGTAGTTGCAGTTTTTACTGTAATGTTTATGATAAAGGTAGTACTGTTTTTAATGGGCAGTGTGGATTTTGGTTGGCAAAACACCGTGATTACCGGCTTATTAATCGCGGCGATGTGGGGCTTGCTCTATCGGTTTACCTTCAGAATCAAACTGACCAATCATAATTTGCGCATCCGCTATGGCGTCTTGATCCGGTCGAAATACAAAATCCCATTGGAAGACATTACGTTCGTCGAATTCGTAGAAATTCCGGAAGCCGCTTTGTGGAGTGGTTGGGGCATACCGTTTTCTAGTAATTGCCATGTAATGGGCATAGGAGATAATAAAGCCCTGCATTTACGAACCAGTTCCGGGGAATCGTTTTATATTTTCTCGAATAAATTGTACGAACAAAAGCAACGGATCAACCATTTGCTAAGGGCCTGAAGAACACCAAGTTGGTATCAATAAATAGCAGCGCCATTTGTAAAAGAATGGCGCTGTTACTTTGACAATAAAATATATCGCCGAAAAAACTACTTCCAACTGGCTGCTGAACCTAGTGCTGGTGTCGGAAGTATAAGGTAGCTAACTGGCTATTTCCCCCCCGCAGGAAGAACCCGCCCCTGCCGTGCATCCATAGCAGTGTTGGTTCAGCACAATATCCCGATTCAGTAGGCGATCAAAATCAAAATCCCGGATGTGATTCGACTCCCGTGTTGCCACCTTGAGATCGAGCATCTGGTTGAAGTCGCAGTCGTACAAGTAACCGTCCCAACTGACAGAAATGGTATTTCGACACATGACCTGAGCTACGGCTGCCGGATTGAAAGCATTGACCAACTGACTCATGTAATCCTCATAGTTGCCCGATTCCAGGAGGTATTCCAGAAAGCGGCTGATAGGCATATTCGTTATGGCATACAGATTATTGAATGCTATACCATAACGGCGAGCTAGTTGGTCTTTGAATTCGCGTTCCAACGCGGCTTGGCTTCCAGGGAGAAATGCCCCACTTGGATTGTAAACCAGATCAATTTGCAGCCCCATATCTGCTTTGCCATAGCCTACCGCGTTGAGCCGTTGCAAGGCTTCGATCGAGTCTTCAAAAACACCTGAACCGCGCTGAGCATCCGTGCGTACTTTGCTAAAGTAAGGCAGGGATGATACAATATGCACCTGGTGTTCGGCAAACCACTCTGGCAAGCTATGGTATTTGGGGTTTGACATGATGATGGTCAAGTTACAGCGATCCATCACTTTTTTACCCAATTTCCGGCATTCCTCCACAAACCACTTGAAGTGCGGATTCAACTCTGGAGCGCCACCTGTAATATCCACCGTAGGGATGTTGTACCTGTTTACAATATCGAGGCACATTTCGAGGGTTTCCCGATCCATATTTTCCCGCTTTTTATCAGGCCCTGCATCCACATGGCAATGTGCACAGGATTGATTGCAAAGCTTGCCTATGTTGATTTGGAAAATCTCAATGCTATGCGGGCGCAGGGTATCATAGCCGGCGGATGCTACTTTGGCAGAAAAAGGCGGAAATTTGGCATCTGTGCGCTCTTTACCGTTAAGTACCTTCAATTGGAAAAAAGTATCGGATAGTGCTTCGCCTCTGGCCGAGAGCGATTTTGTTCTTTGCTGAACAGCCATTATTATTTTTTTTATGCTATACCGAGGATCAAGCCTTACATGGTGATCCTTTGGGCATGCTTCATCATTTGGGTGGAATATACCAAGGTGATACCTGCTTTCATGGTAGCGGCTACATGTACCGCCTCCATCATTTGTTCTTCATCCGCACCGCTTTGCAGGCAAGCTGAGGTATAGGCATCAATGCAATAAGGGCACTGCATCGCGTGGGCTACTGCCAAAGCGATGAGTGCTTTTTCCCGCTCCGACAAGGCGCCTTCTTTCATCACTTCGCCATAATAGTCAAAAAACTTTTTGCCCATAGGCTCTTGCCAATCGCTGATTTTTCCAAAGTTAGCCAAATCAGCAGGTTCAAAATAGGTCTTTTCTTTACTCATTGAATGTGTTTTTATGGTGCAAGTACAAAAATAATTACGTAAAGTACCCAACCTTTGGTTTAGAATTTAGCGTCTATGCACAAAAAAAAATCGATTCTTATGAAACTATCCAAGCCTTTACTTCAAGCCCTAGCCCTGGGTGTTGCCCTGGGCGGGGGTGCCTGTAGCCTTTTACAGGATGAAATAGAAATTCAATCCGACACTTGCACAGAGCAGGAAATCGTACCAAACGGGGTGGACAAAACTGGACATTTGTACAACTGCCCAGCCTGTGGTATGGGCTAATCATCCGGTGTCCGATGTCGAAAACATGTTCCGCTTTAGCCTGCAACCTGGATGCCGATCTGTTGTCGGCGGCCCTGCCTTTGTTTGAAGCAGGGCAGGTAGAGGCTTTAGAATGGTCATTCGACGCGCTCTTTCAGATTCAAACTATGCCGTCGTGGTTTACCGATCTTTTGGAAGCATATGCTTCGGAAAAACGTCTGGTAGGCCACGGCATTTTTTTTTCCCTGTTCTCCGGTAAATGGCTAAAAGAGCAGCAAGATTGGCTTTTTCAGTTGCACAAACTGTCGCGACAATTCCATTTTGACCATATTACCGAGCATTTCGGTTTTATGACGGGTGAAAACTTTCACCAGGGTGCGCCATTGAGTGTCCCTTTCAACGCCACTACGCTGGCCATCGGACAAGACCGGCTCAAGCGCATCCAACAGGCTTGCGAATGCCCGGTAGGGTTGGAAAACCTGGCTTTTGCCTATACACTAGATGAAGTAAAAAAACACGGCGAGTTTCTCCATGCCCTGATCGAACCGGTCAATGGCTTCTTAATCCTGGATTTGCACAATGTGTATTGCCAGATGAGTAATTTTGAACTGAACTTGAACGATGTTTTGCTGCTTTACCCGATCCATCGGGTTCGGGAAATTCATATTTCCGGGGGTAGCTGGGCGGATTCTACCGTCCTAGCTGATAAAAAAATACGCCGCGACACGCACGACGATCCAGTGCCATCACCCGTTTTTGACATGCTCGAACAGGCCATTCCGCTTTGTCCTAACCTGAAATATGTCGTGCTAGAACAGTTGGGCACCAGCCTTAAAACAAGCGCCAGCCAAGCAGCTTTCCGGTCTGATTTTCATGCGATGGATCGCATCGTACAAAAAACCAAATCCCTACAGCCAAAAACACCCGACTATTTATTTTTGCCCCAATCATCCTATCCAGTCGCCGAAATCCCCCTGGAAAGTCCCTTGCTCTACCAACAACAAAAAGAATTGTCGGCTATTCTGGAAACGGCCACTTCTTATGAGCAGGCAGCCGCACTTTTGCGTCAGTCCAATCTAGCGCAAACAGACTGGGGCATTGAGCGCTGGCAACCGGAAATGCTGGAAACAGCCTGGCAGATTGCACAGAAATGGAAGTTGGGTTTTGATGTTCACCCAGATAAGTGATCGGGTATGGTTCATAAAAACACCTGCTTTTTATACCACATATCGCACAAAGTTCCAAAATTTAGCGGGGTGACCCGCTAAAGATGGCTTGCCAGCTCCACGTGATTTGTCATTCCGCTCCTATGCAGCACTGCAAAATCGGGAAGTACAAAGGCTTCCTTGTACCCTTTGCATACTTGCGCCTTTCCACTCCAGAACCGCGAAGCGGTAACAAAACACTAGTGGAATTACTTGACCTGCTTGGATATTAATCCTGTCACCCCTCTGGGGTTATTCCGGCTCTTTATCTGGTTTATTAATTTTACTATTTAATGGCCAAAATCGAGCTAATTTGGTGTTTTTTCAGTATTTTTGAATGAAATAAGACATCATGTTGAGGGAAGAAGGCATACTCGATCCTATCTTGGAAGACAGACGCCTGCCAGAGCTTTTGGAGGAATTGAATGTTCGTTGGAAGAAGGAGCAACAAGAGCGGCAAGCATTTTATGAAAAAATACAACCCGGAGATAAATGGGAATTTATTAACGGCAAAATTACCATGCATTCACCTGCAAAAGAAAAGTATACAGAGGCCAGAAGAAAACTGGATTATTTGTTACAAACCTTTGTGTCTGTCCATGATTTGGGAGAAGTCAGGAGTGAAACGGCGCTAGTAGCTCTTTCCAGAAATGATTATTTACCCGATTTGATGTATTACACCAAGTAGAGAGTCGCCCAATTCCATCCCGATACCTGGAAATACCCGATCCCGGATCTGGTAGTAGAAATATTGAGCAAGAGCACTGAAAAAACGGACAGGGGCGTCAAAATGGCCGACTACGCAGCGCATGGTGCAAAAGAATACTGGCTTATTGATACAGAAAAGCAGGCAATAGAACAGTATCTGCTCGACGAAAAAAGCCAAACTTTTCAGCTATTTGCCCGTAAGACAAAAGAAGATAGCTTCAGTTGCCGCATTATAGCGGGATGTAGTTTCCCAGTGGCGGCTGTTTTCGACGAAAAAGAGAAAATGAAGACCGCAAAAAACTGGTTGCAATAATCTTAAAAACTACTCCTGCTATAGCAATTTCTCCAGTTCATCTTTTACGAAAGTAGCCAGTTCACTCACGTATTCCCTAGAAAAATTGAAATCGATGCCCGCGGTGCGGTAGATGGTTTTTACATCTTTAGTGTAGCCCAAGCGCAGCGCCCGATAATAATTGTGGACGGCCTTTTGGGGATTCTCCCGGTATTGTTTCCAGATAGCGATCGCGCCCAACTGAGCCATGCCGTATTCGATGTAGTAAAAGGGCACTTCAAAAAGGTGTAATTGTTTGTGCCATAAATATTCAGAATAGTGTTCTAATCCTGTATGGTCAACCAAGGTTGAATTGAACGATTTGAGGATTTCCATCCAGGCCGTCTTTCTTTCTTCCTGGTTGTGGTGCGGGTTGGTGTAAAGCCAATGCTGGAACTCGTCAATGGTGGCAATCCAGGGCAGCACTTTTAGGATATACTCCAATTGAGCAATTTTAGCCCGGCGAAGATCCGCTTCGTCTTCAAAGAAAATATCCCAATGCTCCATCGAAAGCAATTCCATAGTCATGGCAGCCAATTCGGCCACTTCAGACGGCACGCGCTTTTCCGATTTGAGTTTGTAATTGCGGGTCAGCCAAGAATGCACGGCATGCCCACCTTCGTGCATCAGGATGCGCATATCGGCCAGCGAATTGGTGGCATTCATAAAAATAAAAGGCAGGCCACTCAGATGCATGGGCATGTTGTAAGCCCCCGGGCGTTTACCTTCGCGCGATTCCAGGTCGAGTCGGCCTTTATCGCGCATCAGGGAAATGGTATGGCCAAACTCCGGATTCAAACGATCAAAGCATTGAATCAATTTGTCCACGAGTTCATCCGCATCTTCAAACGGCCTAAGCGGTTGTTTGCCAAAAGGATCGACAAACATATCCCAAGGGCGGAGTTGATCAATATTCAGGGCTTCTTTTCGGAAGCGATTCATCTCATCAATGAGCGGAACAATCTCTGAACGAATCGAATCGTGAAAGTCGTAGCAATCTTTGACCGTATAATCAAAACGCCCTAAAGCGCGAAATTTGTAATCTCTGAAATTGCTGAACCCGGCATTGAGCGCCATTTGATGCCGCATTTGGAGCAGTTGGCCAAACAAGGCTTCCAAATGATCGGTTTCTTGCAGGATGCGCTGGTGGATTTTGTGGTAAACCGATTCGCGGTGTGCCCGATCGGTTTCTTCCAAGAGGGAACTGGCTTTCTGGAGCGTCATTTGTTTGCCATCCACACCGATCGTCATTTCAGAAAAAATCTTGACATACTCCTTCGCCTTCAATTGAATATCGGTGGCATAAGGGATATTTTCCTCCCGGAATAGCTCAACGGCGTTGCGAATACCCCTGAGGTGGATGTGAAATTTTTCTTGATCGAGGTGGTGGACGAAAGGACATTCCGTCAGCTTTCTATTCAACGCATCTTCGTAATACGTAATTTTCGGTGCCAGTTCTTGTACCGTGTATTGATAAAGCGATTCTGCTTTATCGTCTTTGCTGTCCACCGTAATTTTTACATAACGCCAAGAAAACGCTTCACTTACCACCGCATCTAATTCGCTTCTATCTTCGATCCACTCTTCGAGTTCTGCGGTAGAACCTATCTCCCTGCTCAATAGTGCGTTGTAATAAGGCTTTAGTTTTGCCCAAGTCGTTAGTTTGAATTCCCGTGGTACGAAAGCTCGCCTTTCCTCTTCCAGAATGGTAGCCGTCTTTAAATTCATGATGATTACTTTATATGGCATACAGCACAGTTGGTCGTACAAAGGCTGATGCCATAGAGATTATAATTTTCTCATTAGCTTGTGGGATGCTCTACTTCATACGGAGCAGCCCCGTTTTTTGTTACTGCGGAAAGCCAAAATCTTAACAAAACCAGCTTCCCTTTTTTCTCATGAATTGAAAGGCATAGGCTGGTACAGGTTATTCTTCTTCCTCGCTTGAATCGGCACTTTCTGCCTCCTCTGATAGTAAACCGCAGTCATTCAGGTAATTGAACCATTTGATGACTTTTTTGATGTCACTGGCAGAAACGCGGTTTTTATCGTAGTTGGGCAATATGTCCTCGAAGTACTCGCGCAAATCCTGGCTAGGCGCATTTGCCTCTAATGGTGGATTGTCCTCCATTTGCTGAAGCATATTGCGAAATACATGCTTCAACTCAATGGATTCACCATCATCCGTATAAATTGCAATAGACTCCAATGGAGTAAACTGATGACTGCGCGATGCTGCGAACTGGCGCTTTCCTGTTGCTACATCCTCGATAATAAGCCCATTGTTGCGATTGGCCGCCATGCGAAAGATGCCCGGAAGCCCGCTCACGGCAATCAATTTGTCAAGTTTCATTATTGGTCACCTTTTTTTGAAAGGGCAAATTTAGTGTAAATTAGCGGTTTTGGATACTGATATACTGGGCAAAATGTAAGGAAACCCGTAAAAGGTGACTACCGGGGGGTAGATTAGTGCTAGGAACAATTCACTAATTTCGGTGATAAAGTTAGGTATAATTCACAGAATTTACAAAGGGCTAAGGCGATTTTGTGTGCATATTATTTTTTATAATTTGGCTTCGCAGAAAAATTAAAGCCCTTTGGACAAATGGTATGATTAAAGCAAAAGACTTAGTAGCGTGCAAAAAATGAACTTCCCAATTTATCAAAGTCCTTACCCTAGCGGACACACTTTAAATGAACCGTTTAGCCCGCTAGGGTAAGGACAAATCGGGAAGTTCATTTTTCTGCGTTAGTAGCGTGCAAAAAATGGCTTCCCAATTTATCAAAGTCCTTACCCTAGCGGACACACTTAAAATGAACCGTTTAGCACGCTAGGGTAAGGACAAATCGGGAAGTTCATTTTTCTGCGTTAGTAGCGTGCAAAAAATGGCTTCCCAATTTATCAAAGTCCTTACCCTAGCGGACACACTTAAAATGAACCGTTTAGCACGCTAGGGTAAGGACAAATCGGGAAGTTCATTTTTCTGCGTTAGTAGCGTGCAAAAAATGGCTTCCCAATTTATCAAAGTCCTTACCCTAGCGGACACACTTTAAATGAACCGTTTAGCCCGCTAGGGTAAGGACAAATCGGGAAGTTCATTTTTCTGCGTTACTTGGCGAAAATCATTGCTCCTTCCGGTCGGCCTGCTTTCCGCTAAGTCTTTTCCCACACCATTTGTCAAAGAAGGTTTTATTTTTAATGTCGTAAATTTATTAGTTCGAAGCACTTGCAGTAGTCCTAACGGCTTGGCATAGTGGCGGATTTCGGAGCATCCCGACTTAGCCGGGATCAATACACCATCCCGATTGCTATCGGAATTGGAGCGAGGTAGAATGTTCAATTAACCACTTCCCCCGTCATTGAGCCAAACGCCTGTTATGCGATTCGGCTTTCATTTTCTAAAGTAACTTTTATACCATTCTGTCTCATTATGGTCAACCTTTTGTTTATCAATTTGGTAGTTATCATCAATTTTAGAATATAAAACTTCTAAAGAGGCGAAGTCCCTTTGACTAATTACAATGAAACCATTTTTTTTTAATTGAGCCGCACAAACTCCCATTCCAATTTGGTATTTTTTGTTTTCGTCAAACCTGTTTCCGTCATAAATTACTTGGCTGCCACACGCAGCACTTGTGTCCATCATTATTGCAATCTCAACTTTTTCATTCATTGCAATTTCAAGCATTTTTTCTGATGCCCTAATCATACCTTCTGTCCAATCTATTCCCGATTCTGTTAAGACTTTAGCGTTCCCGTTAAGAACATCTAAGCCGGTTCCACCGTGAATGTCACACATTTCTCTCGGAGTCCCAAAGGAAAATTCTTCAGGGCAAAATCTTACAATTTTCACGGTGTTATACTTTAGCAGTTTTAAAGCACTTGGATATTCTCCGTAAGAGCTACCGTCATAACCGCATTTCAATCCTGTTAAGCAAGAACTCATAAGAATTCTTAATGGATTCTCTTTACTTGGTTTTCTGATTTGTTCAATTAAGCCTTTGTCTGCCATTGTCATGTGTTTTTTTTAAGCTCCTGCTAGCGTCTAGTATAAGGGTGGTGCGACTAATAAGGAGCATGATCGATCCTATTTTTAGTCACCTGAGCTGAGAGCTTCGTTTAGTTTATTCTCTACTTTATTTAAAAGTTCAAGTATTTCGTTTCTTTCAATTTTATTTTCTTTTATCTTTCCCCTGATTGCCAATGCCTTCTTTACAGCCAAATTTTCTGGACTATCCTGAAGATAAAGTTTCCCGCCTTCTGTTTTTGAGTACAATTTCTTTGATTCTACAAACTTCAGGATTCTACAGGCGTTTAACACTGAGTTTTGCCCTTTTGGATCGTGATATTCATCCAATATGTGATTTCTGTGCCACTCTATTAGCTCTTTGAATGATCTATAAAGAAGTTTTGGATCGATTGGACTTATTATATTTGCTGGTCTTTCTCCATATATAACTATTCCATGCTGTCGGCAGAGTTCAAGAAATATGCTCATTTCAGAACTTGCACCGGATTCCCAACTTATAACAGGCCAATTTGCTCCAGTTGAATACCAAAATTCATATTCAGGATTTTGTTTTATTCCCTTAGCATTCCCTTTGGTCATAAGTACTATATCTAGACCTTCAGCAGGACAGGGAAAGTTTTTGTTTTTCAGGGCCTGCTCCAATTTGCTTTTATCTTCTTTTGTGAGTGATCTAGCTACTACACCAATCACGTCAAAATCACTTGTACTTGTTATAAAGTCATTCATACTAACAGAACCAATAAGATATAGTCCGATTAAATCTTCATGAAGAATATCATAAATTCGAGAAAGAAGTCCTATGAAGTAGTTATGAGTGGTCATATTTTTACAACTTAGTAGTGTGCAAAAAATTACTTCCCGATTTATTGAAGTCCTTACCCTAGCGGTCACACTTAAAATGAACCGTTTAGCACGCTAGGGTAAGGACAAATCGGGAAGTTCA
>CALMIR010000072.1 GCA_937864265.1 uncultured Saprospirales bacterium
GTTTTAATCCTTGTTCTAATGGAAGTTGCTCACCGAGCCGTCTGCTTTTGCAAGGTACTGGCAATCAAGTCACAAGCTGATTTTTGGAAGCTTATAAAAAATGAGCGAAGCCAGATGTCAAGGATCTTTTCCGGGGCTTTTTGGCGATTTTTCGCAAACATAATGCATTCGTTTTCAATTGTTTGTGACTGAAATTTCATTTGCGTCAAATAAATTGCTGCCCGGATAAGCAAATTTATTTGATGCAAATGTTTCGATAGGTGCAAATTAGGCATTTTCTTTTGTATCGGGTAGCTTTTGGAAAAAAATTTTCGGCTATGATTTGCTGTATGGCGTTTGTCGTTTTTCTTACCTGTTCTTTATCGGCCTCCATAATGGGTACTTCGACGACTTGATTCTGACTGCGGGTGTAAACCAGGTATCCGCGTTTGACCGGACGTTGAAAATTGTCTTCTATCAGCCAAGCATAGCAATAAAGCTGGGTTTTGTAGGTTTGAAAAACTTGTTCATCGTATTGGGCAAATTTGTAATCCAATGGTGCCATGCTACCGTCTTGCAATTGCAATACTTCGTCTATCCGCCCACGCAACATGCCATTGGTCAGGTACTGGTCGTCGAAGCGCTGCACAACGCCAAGGCGTCGCCGCAAATAGCCTTTGTTTCGTTCCAGCTTGTCATCATGCAGTTGCCGCCCTCGCATCACTTTGTAGCTTTTTTCTTCGTATTGGGGAATGGCCAGTACATACTCAAAATAAGTAAATCGTGGACAATACAAGTATTGTATGATATGGGATGGGGTAATGCTTATCATAAAAACAAAGCTTTAATGGCTCCTGAAATGAGCTTTTTATCAAATGCCTGCCCTAGTAACACCGTATCGCGCAGTTCTTGACGGCTCATAGGGAAGATATACACTTTGTCTTGATCGGGGTTCATCAAGGTTTCTATCTGAAGCTGTAAGCTATCTTTGCCGTTGTGGTCTATTTCGCCAAGGAATACAGAAAGCTGTACTCGATATAAGCCAGCCTGCTTGCAATATTTGGCTACTTTATTGCGCACCTTGTCGTTTTCAATATCGTACATTACCCAGCAGATCATGGCTTACGAATTGGTGGATTGCTTTTCAATCAGTTCATTGGCAAAACGATGAGCATCCTGCTGCATGGCATTGGCACGGGTCTGATTGCGCCCTCGGTAGCGGATGGTCTGTACTTCGCAGTAGTCGTTGAGTTTTTCTATCAGCAATTGTTTGCCCTCTTTGTTAAGGCTAACACCTTGAGCCAAAGCCATGAGGTGTGATTGATTGACTTTTTTACCGCTAAACAAGCGAAAGACTACTGCGTCCACTTGGATGCGATAGGGTTCAATGAAGTCAAACACCATGCTTTTTTGGTTGTAATCGTCGCGGTGCAGGAAACCCACGTAAGGATCAAGTCCGGCAATCATCAGGGCTTTTTCCACCCGGCTGTACAACACGCCATAGCCATAATTCAAAAAAGCGTTAAAAGCATCCGATGCAGGTCGAAAGCTGCGACCATTGAAACGCTGAGCTTCGGGCAAGGCCTGGCTCAATGCTTCAAAATAGAGCCGTCCGGCAGTACCCTCTAGTCCGCGCAAAGTTTCGGCGATGGCATCCACCCGTTTGGCCTCCGCCAATAACGCGATGCTTTGGCCAAGATTTCCGATGCGTTCCGCTCGTTCGCGCAAATAATCCGAAAGCTGAGCGCGGTGCTTGATCAGGCTTTGTACAAACTCTGCCTGGTTTTGTAGCTTTTGCACCAGCCAGGCGATCACCCACTTCACCCCTTCTTCGCCCAGGCTGGCTTCCAGTTGGCGCTTTCTGATCCGGGTAGTACTTCCCAGCTTGCTGTGCCAAACCCGCCCCAATGGGAAACCACTGCTGTCGCAAAAAATAATGTCAATATTGTACTGCAAGGCCAGCTTCACCGCATCGGTACTGAGCGCTGACGAGGTGCTCATAATAATGGAACTGACCTTGTTGGCCGCAAAGTGCTTGGTCAGGGGCGGATTTTTATCCGCTTGAGGGATGCGCACTTCAAACATGGCATCCTTGATGTGCAGATAAGTTCCATAGGTATTGAGGTACAGTTGCATGTGCTTTTTTGAACAAATGTAAGGGGGCGCAGTGACAACTAGCGTCCATGCCTTTTATTGGGAGGATAAAAAAAAATCCTTCTTTGACGAATGGAGTGGGAAAAGACTTAGCGGAAAGCAGGCCGACTGAAAGGAGCAATGATTTTCGCTTGCCGTACTTAGAGTAGGTTGGTTTATCCTAAAACCTGCTTAAAGTACGGGACAGGGATTGTCAGAGAACCAAATATTATTGCCTTTCAATGGCTCCAAACCCCCTGGATACGGCCTTGCCAATGCCGATCCACTTTGGAAGCCGGGCATTAGTAGTAAAAATGCCCTCAAATACTAACATGCGCTGATCCTTGAAGTGGGTGTGCTTTTGCTGCAATTGAGTTTGTACTAGTATGCGCTGCTCAGGCTCGAGCCAAACGTCCATCCCTTTGAAAACAGCCAATAGCTGTGCCCTAAGCAGGTTGTCGAGCCTTTTCTTTTGCTGTTCAGCCGGTAGTTGAACGAACTCCTTGTAATTTTGCTGATTGAGCGCCATCCAGTGGGTGCAAAAGCGATAGGTAAACAATTCTTCAGCATAGCCAGCTTCTTCTTCCCGGCATTGGAGTCCTTTGTGGTGCAATGGATAGGTTTGGCCCGCTATGTGTAATTCTTGCACCTGCAAAAACAGATCAAGCAGCAATGTGGCGCCTTCGTTGATGCCTACCAACACGGGCATCCCTTCAATGACTTTGTATTGTACCAGAGGATAGGCATAACGCAACTGCCCGCCTTCTAAATGGTTGTGTAACAATGGGCTGTACTCGCGAAACAATTGTCCAAAATATCCCCGCAAATGGTGGGCGTTGCGGGCCGCCAAACGGAGTTCGGGAAAACTGAGATGGGTGATGCGGGGCATGTTAGAGGGAATAAGCTTTATTAAATTCTTGTAACTCGATTTTGCCTTGATCTCTGTTAAATCCTTTATAAGGAAAAGCATACCATTTATGCACATCTTCCAATGCAACATATCGAACTTGCAAATCAGTATAATCAGGTATTAACAAAGGCAGGCCATCCACATACTTATTTGGTACAGGCAAAGTATGTTGCTGAAAGGTTTGGCGAAAATTCAGATCAAAATCCGCTTTTAATTTCCGTTTTTCATCTTTATTTCTTTCAGATAGCATTTTCAAAAATGCAAGGCGGGCTTCTTTGGCCGCTATCGACTTTTCTATAAATACAGTAGTATAGAATGGCGCATTTTTGATCACTTGAAAATCAGATACCGGAATTTTTTTAGGCGCAACTTGCCCTTTTAACTCAAGTCCATCAGTATAATACAATGTCTTTACGCCATTATACCGTGCTTTTGCTTCACTATAATCGACCATTTCTTCATCAGAGATTCGACCAAAATACGTATCAACTAGATGAAAATAATCAGGTTCTTCTATAGGTTTATTGCCTAAAGCTTTCTTTGACTGCATAGCAGTGAGGCCGCTATAGACATCTTCGCAGTCTCCAAAATCAATTACATACAAGGGTGACCCAGCCCTATCCGGAGCATTTTCTCTATTGACTCTGCCGGCCACTTGCACAATTGCGTCAATAGGTCCTAAATCCCTAAAACCACAGTCAAAATCAAGATCAACTCCCGCCTCAACTACTTGGGTCGCAATTAAAATGGGTTTCACGTTTTTATCTTTTAGTAAGTCTTTAAGGATGGCTATGACTTCTTTGCGATCAAAAGGTAATACATTAGTACTGAGATAAAAGATAGGATTATCTAAGTTTCTTTGGCTAACTTCTTGATTAATAGCGTCAAAAACCTTCAATGAACGATTCACTTTATTGCAAACAATCAGACATGATTGCGTCGGATTCCAGCGTTCTCTGAACAGGCTACAAAAGGCCTCCTCGGAATCCAGCTTTTCAGTTAGTAGCGGTATTATTTTAGTTCTGTTAAAAGATCTATAAACACTTTCAGCTTGGGGCAAAAGCTCTTTTACATGGGGTAATATGCTTGTATCTTTTTCCAACTTGTCTATAATTTCGCGCTGCGCCAATTCAAAAATCATAGGTTTGGTAGCAGTCATTAGAATGAACCTTGTATTTAAAAACTTAGAGCAATAGTAAATCATGCTACCAACAAATGGCGCCTGTTCCAGTGAAATATTTTGTACCTCATCCATAATCACAATGGCGTTAGCCAAGTGATGAAATTTGAGAAGCATCCGGTTTCTATGGCTAATAAGCGTTTGTAGCAATTGCACAAATGAAGTAATTACTATATCCGATTGCCAGGTATTGAGCTCCATACGGCGTTTACCATAATCGCTTTCCTGGTCATTATCCATTGTACCCTTATCTTCTTTTTCTTCTTGACGGAAAATATCGGCATACTGATAGTGACCAAGTATGTTTATATGTTGACCTTCAAGAACCTTTTCATATTCACTAATAGTTTGCTCTATGATATTGATAAAAGGCAAGGCTGTAATGATTTGAGCTTCGTCTGGAAGCATAGCCCTTAGTTTTAAAGCGAAGTCAAGTGCCGTTAATGTTTTTCCTATTCCAGTAGGCGCAGTCAGCGTAAATAAGCGAAAATCCAATATATCTTTTTGATCCAAAGCTTGAGTTACGTGCTGCCTAACTTGTTGCCGTAGGCGATTTTGGAAATTATCAGTGGCTTGCCTTTTAGCAATAGCCATATCAACTGTATCGAACGGAATCTTTGTACGGTGGTAAAGATTTGTTTGGGAGGCATCCAACTTATCTGCTTCAATAAGCAGGGAAAACAAAAAATTAAGCAAAAAATAATCCTGAATCTCGTTTCGATTGACGATTTGTTTATCAATGAAAGAGCGAAAAGATTTTGAAGGAATAATGGCACATGCCCTAAGTCCGGGTATATCTAAATCCCGTTCTATTTTTTCCCAATGTTGCAGCAGCGTAGCCGATTGATCTTGAAATAATTCCAACTTTTCCTGATAATCACTCCCGATCAATAATGAGTCCTTTGCCCCGTGTTTGGGCCAATGCAAAGAGCTATGGTGGTTTTTAATAATAAAATAGCCCCAATATGCCAGCGTAAAGTCTTTGTCCTGCCATTTCTGGTAAATGGTGTATGCGCCTAGTCGCGCGTGGCTTTTTTTTTGTGAATCAACTTTTGCACCCAATAAATATGCTTGAAAATAGGGCGTATATTTCCCGAGGTCATGGAGCAAACAAATATCTCGAAGTAAACAACGAATAAGATCGAGGGAATACGAGAAATTGCAATCATGCTTTTCAAAATTCAGCATTGCTACCTCCAATACCCCCCGAGTGTGTACTTGAATAGTTTTCGAGCCTTGTTTTTTGCCTTCGCTATTTTTACTAGTGTGGGAAAAAAATTCCATCATTTAGCTTTAAGATTCTAAAAAAGTGAAATATTGATCCGCTACTTGGTAGTATTCCCCTTTTAATTTCACAGCAATGTCATGTCCTGATGTTGAAAACAACACCTTGTGAACCGATTTTAATTCGCGATCATTATCGGCAATGAATTCTCCCGGCAAAATCTCCTCTTCTAGTACAATTTGAGTACCTGAAACTTGAATTTGCTCTACCTGTTGAATCATTACAGCTGAATTCAACCTTAACCATTCCTCGCCGTTTGCCTCCAAAGAGCGCCATTCAGAATCGGCAAAAAATTCAATACGCTTGAGTTGAGCATGACAAAACGCAGTTCCCAAAGAAATATTGAAAACACGACGCCTGTTCAACAAGTGGGTGGCTATTTCATTAAAAATAGCTTCCCCCGGTAAATAGGCAGATAAAAAAACTTTGTATGTGACAAAATTCTTGCGTAAATCAACAGGCGTGACCATTTCAAAGGGTGTTTGGACAGGGCCTTGTCTCCCTCTAAAATCTCCTCCTCCTTTTATCATCAAGTTATTGAGGCGATGGAAAGATTTCTTTACCGGGTGAACAATACCAACACCAATTCTTAGCCGATCAGAGGCCATATCCTGATGATATGAGCCTCGCTCCTTGCCTAAAATAGCAGCAAAAATACCAGTGATCGTTGTTCTAGGCGGCAGTGTATAACTCAACGCAGTATTGTTGCCGTAAAACTTTCGGAAGTGAGCGAACTTACCTTGAATTTCCAGGGTAATTAATTCCATGTTTCCGCAGGTTTTGTCACATCTGCCGCTGTGCGAATGATTACCTCTTTAATAGGCTTGCCTTCCCCTTTTTGACCTTCCAGAATATCTTCCAGACGGCTAAAATCAAGAACCAGATCGCTGAATTTCACAACCTCCTGTGGTTTTTTATTACCGGCCACTCTCGTTTCAAGCCAAGTGCGAAGATCACCAAAATGTCCATTGTAAAACCCCTCATTATAAACTAATTCAAGGTATAATTTCGGATACTGATTCAGCTTGGAGCGGGTAGGACTTGCTGATATACCATTCCATAGGCCGTCTCGAAATGTTTGGACATCTTGTTCTGTAAGCCCGGTTTCATTGGCTGCATATTGATTGATAGAGCCGTGGAATGCCAATAGGCTGTATTTTACTCGATAGTCTTTTCCAAAAGTACTATTGCCTTCATTCATAATGGAGGCTATGGTATTGCTATCGACCAAAAATACCTCATTCAGACTATAACCCCAATTGATCTGTATTGGCCCGGTAATGGCTTTGTTGAAACCTTCAACGGCAAAGGCACTACCAAACATTCTTATATCTGAAAACCTAAGTCTTACCAAACCCGTTAGAATTGCTCGGTTAATTTCCTTGAATTCTGTCTTTTTAGCAAATAGTTTTTTTGCAGTATCCTCAAAGGTTTGTGCTTTTACTTTTGACTGATAGGTCTCGTACAATGCCTCGTTATTCAAAATTTGCCTCATGATGTCTGCTTGATCCCATATTGAGGTAAAAATATTTTCCAATCGGGCATCCATACCTACCTTGCTATCTCCTTCCATGTCAACAAAAATTTCCTGGCCGTTTTGCTTCAAATATTCCCGCACATACCTTTTCAAACGGACATCAGTCACTAAGTTCGTCTGGGTATCATAGTCCATTCTGGGCTTATTTTCTTGGTCAGGATCGCCATTAGGGTTATTCAAAATGGCTTCAAAAACGAATAAAAAATCGGAGTTGTTCTGAATAAGCTTTTCCATGATTTTAAACGATTTTTAATTTTAGTCAACTAAATTTGTATCTTGAACTTCTGTTTCCTTTTTAGGTATGAAGTGGGTATAACCAGATAGAAAATAAAACAATGCCTCTTTGTTGTCCATTTTCCAGGTGTTAACTCCAGCAGGAAAAAATTGGAAGAACCGGTTGAGGTCGAACTCTAAGTTCGAGGCCAGATTTTCATATTTGGCATCGTATTGCCGTCCTTTCTCCAAGATAGATGAAGCCAAATTGCGAATGGCTCTCTCATCTAACCCGTTGAAATTCACCATATCCAGGGCTGTTTTTGATTTCCTTTCCTCACGCTGCACCCTAACCACTCTTTTAAGTGCCTTGCCTAAAAAAAATAAGGCTCTTTGCTCAGCAGTATAGTCCATTTCATTTAAAAAATTATTGAGTTCAGCATCAAGCTGTGCTCCATAGTTACCAGGAGCCTTTTTTTGATCTTTATCCATTTTAAGCAGGTTTAATTGAATTAATACTTTTCTAAATGCTAAATAAGCGAATACAGCATCCCTCAATAAGGCATTTATTATATCCTCCTTTTTAGGATCTGTAATATTGCTATAGGCCGGGTATCGTTCGAACCAATGACACTTGACCAATTCTGCAAAATGATTCCACAATAGATATTCGCTGATCTGGCGCTCTTCCAACACACTTTTACACAACTCTAATGCGGCATTTGACTTCAGGTCTTTGCGTACAGGTATATAGTAATACATTCGACTAAGGTTGTGGAAATTTCCCTTCAAATATGGTTTTAACAGCTTGCTCACTGTTCTAAAAGCATCTATCATATTTCGGATATGGTAGCCTGATACGTTTTGAATATGATTGATTATTTTTAAAAAATTACCATCCGAATCGAAACCGTAAAAATCTATCCAATATAGGCCATCATCTGCTTGTGCATCCATTTCATCTAAAACAACTTCCAACGCTTGGTTTTTAAAAATCAAATCGGTACGATTTTTTAATCTTTGATAGTCGTTGATATTGTATCTTTTTGCACCTGTTGGTAGGCGAGGAATACATGCGTGTGGCAGCCCCCCTATCTGAACCTTAAAGTCAGATAAGATTTTTTCAGACCCGCGATCTAAGTACAATCGGGTCTGTTCGGATAATTGGTAGTTTTTGGAAAGATTGTTCAAGTCAAAATTTTCAACGTAGTTGACGGTCGTTGACTGAAAAATTTTATTCAGATTGTACCGTGCAGAAAATGTAGGTTCAGATACATCACTTGTAAGTACCCCTGTGGCATAGCAGAGTTTGGAAACAGCAAAGCCTTTGGACTTGGCAGAACTGGAAAAAAATCGCTGCTCGATGAACGCCCTGTAGCCCTCTAATTCTGCTAATGGTTTGTTGTGCCAACCTTTGCTACTAAAGGTAATCGCTGCATAAACAGCCATGATCACATCTTGCGCACCTAATGTCACATCTCTTATTTCCAGTTTTCCTTTATCGTTGGTAAATTTTTCATAATATAAACTGCGAAAAGATTTTATCATTTCTAAGGCTTCATAAAAATCGGAGCTGATTAATGCTGGGGAAACTTTTTGTATGGCTTCCTGAAACTCACTTTGGGCAGCAGTATCCTCACCTCTCCCTGTATTTCCAAATAAAGCCTTTCCCATTTTATCGAGATTGCCGGAAGATACAGCTACATAAATGGCTTTATTGTTACCTTTTAATATGTCAATCAAGCCATAAAAAGCCAACTTATCAGGCTCAGGCACAAATACCCTTAACCCATCTTCTAAGACTATTTCTCCTCGATCACAGTCAAACAAAATGCGAAGCAGATATTTGTTTTTAGATGCTATTTTCTCATCTATCCGAACGGGCATCAGAAAGTCCTCCCAGGGATGTCTTTCTTCGCTCTGCGTTTTACCAATTTCAATTAATGTATTCAGCATGATGTTATTGGTTGTATTTTGTATTTATGATTTATTTCAGCCACAAACATCCCCCCTCCCAGTGACAACTAGCGTCCAAAGAAAAAAGACCTGCATCTGTTGAAGCTGCTAACTTCGACTACGATTGGCTCATGAAGCCAATTATCGCCCAGTGTCAGGACTTTAGGGTACATTGAGGCTGTTAACCTCGGCTACGACTGGCATATGAAGCCAGTTTTTGCCTGTACCCTTATCAGTAAGATAATACTTCAAAGCCTTGTTATGAATGGACGATATTATCTTAGTGATTTACTTGATTTAGTTTAGAACCTGATTTTTTTGGATATACTTAATTTATAAAAATTAATAGAATGCAAAAATACAACTTTTGGAAGTGCTTGTCAATAGGCTACGAATCTTTTTTGAAAAAAAATGTCAAAAATCTCAAAATAGCTCATATTCAAGGTAGATTCCAACTCCCCCCGGCAGCTCTCATGCGCAAATAAGCCACCAATTCTTGAGGATCGAGTACCTCTACTTCGCCCGGTAGCCCCAGGATAAAACGGCCAATGCCCCGCCAATCGCGTACCATGCCTTCAAAGATCGCTTGTCCCTTGAAGGTACGAACGAAAGGGCGTGCTTCCGGAAGCTCTTCCAACAGCAGATTGTGGGCATAGCGACTCAGCTTAAGTTTTACGGGCAGCCATTGAGGCCCCGTCCAACCAAAAATATCGAGGGCATGACTTTCGTGTTCCGTACGGATGCGCTCGGTTAGGATTTCCACTTCTCCAATTCGATCCAGTTTAAACTGCCGATAAGCTCCTTTATCGAGGTCATAAGCCCACAGATAGGTATAGCCCTGCATGAACTCTACGGGTTCTACTTGCCGCGAACTGAGGGTATCGCTCGAAGGGGCATAATAATTGTGCAATAGAACACGCAAACCCGATTCCATGGCCAACGATAAAGATCGGATGTGCTCATATACTGCAAATTTACTGAGGCTTTGCGCCAACGGCGCCAGCGTAAATTGTCGGTTGAGCTTGTGCAACAAGCGGTCGCGTATCGGATGGCCACTTGGGGCTTGCCAGAGCAGGTCTTGAAGGAATCCAGCTTCCTCCGTATCTATCATTTGATCTTTTTGACCAAATTCAACGTGCAAAAAATAGCGGTCACGCTCTTTCTTGTCTATTTGATAACCTAATTCTTCGAGTAAGGATATATAGCGATAGACCGTTCGCGGGGTAATCTCCAGCAAATCGGCTAAGCGCTTTACGGTACGGTAAGGGGGCTGACTGAGAAGTTGTATAAGGCGGAATACGCGCAATAGCTTTTGTTGGTCTGTCATGGGGTACAGTTTTTGGATTATCGGACGACAATATACAAAGTTAACATTGATTTACAAAGTTTTGTGCCTTTTCTTTCTCTGTAATTGTATCGGTTTCCGAAATTTTATCCAGAATTGCTGTGTGGCTTACCCCATTTCCGTCGGAATAATCGTCAGGGGCAGGCGCTTGCGGTCGCGCAGGATGCCGATGACGGCGGCCTTGCGGATAGAAGATT
>CALMIR010000073.1 GCA_937864265.1 uncultured Saprospirales bacterium
AGATTTGAACTGATTCTTAAAGCTGGCAGGCACTGCCGAAGTGCCTGCCAGCCAAGTAACATCTTTTCTCATTCAGGGCAGGCAATACGCGGTTTTGAAGCGGGGGTAAGAATTATCCCTACTCCACCTTAAACGCAACATAGCTGTCCTCTGCCGCTACGATTTGTTTGACCGTTTCCCGAAATTCTTTGTACCGTTCGGCTGGAATCGTTTGCGATTTCGTGTTCACTTTGCGAATAACCCGGACGGTTTGGTCGGCAGCCTTTTCTATTTTCAGGCTATAATCAATGAAATCGTTGTTGATGCTGAAGTTTTTGGGCAACTCTACGATTGAACTGCCTGTAGGCAAATGGTATAAAATTTCAGTTTCGTAATAGTCAATGTCTTCGTATCGCCAGTATTGCAAGGGATACGTTCGGTCTTCGTTGGGAAAGTTGTCGAGCTTGCAAATGATTTCAAAAAAAGGCATTTTGATGGCTTTCAATCCGCCAATAGAAATCAGTTCATTTTCAACCTGAAACGCTGCCTTATAACTGAACTCGGGTGCTCTTTTTTCCAAGTTTTCAAAGCTGTAGTCGCCCAATTCCAAGTGGTTGGTGAAGGGTCGGCTGACGATAGATTCCACTTCTTCTCGCGTGCGTTCTTTGGTCAGCCCCTTAAAAGAATAACGGAAATCTGCCGAGCTAGTGCCCAAGGCCTTCAGTTGGGTATTGATTTTCAAATCGCTGTTTTCCACTCTAATTTCCGTTTTGCGAATAAGTTGGCTGGGATACTGCGATGCAGTGGGAATATTAATCAGGTTTGCGCCCTCTCCATCCATTTCCGTATTGGGAATGACCAAGGCTTGCGCATTGGCAATCGAAACCGGCACAGATCCAAAAGGCAGGTTTTCGCTGGTCAACTCCTGGAACAGGGTCTGGTTGGGCAGGTCAATTTTAATGATACAGTGATTGAAGTTGACAGAAGGCAGGCGCATGGCATTTTCTCCATTGTCGCGTGTGTTCACCAATACCAAGTGTGTCTGTAGCCCAGCTTTTTTGGCCAGCGTGTGGTACAGCAAAGACAAATCCTTGCAATCGCCTAGTTGAGTACTTAGGGTAACCATTGGTTTTTGAGGCACATAATTACTTTGCCGAAAGGATACAGAGCTGTAGCGGATGCGGTCGCCCAAATAATTGTAAATGGCCTGAGCTTTTTCGTAATCTGTGGCGTATTCCTTGTCTTTGAAGATTTCATCATAGGCCAAATTGACGTTATAATCCTCTTTACCCATAGGCAACGCCACATCGCGATACCAGTCGGCAATGGTACGCCATTCGTTGATGGAAGAAACCTGGATAGACATTCCCGCTTCGTTCAGCGAGGGCATAAAAGATTCGTCTTTTGATTTTTCCAGGTCTTTGAATTGCCACTCTCGCAGTACAAAATCATCGACTGTAGTGATGGTAGGTGCGCTGGAAATATTGGCAGTGCTGACTTCAAAATCCAAGTTAGCGGGGGTCATCAGGCGATAGATGGTTTGTTCTTTTGGATAAAAATGGTTGACCACTATTTCATCCCAGAAGTCTTGCCCCAATTTGCCACCGGTATAGTTTTCGAGCTTGTAAATAATCAGAATGGCATCGCCTGCTTCCAGAGAAGGAAACACCATGACATTTCCACTCTGCTCGGCGGCAATGCGCTGGCCATTTTTCTTGATGACTTCTGCCTTTTCAATAATCAGCCGCTGCCGCAAACTGTTGTAGCCGATACTGCTTTCTTTCCAATTTTGTACGCCAGATTCATTCAGCATTTTGATAGCCAACAAGTTATAGGTCAGGGATGCACCTTCTTTGAAGACCGTGTAGTTGCGCTCGTCAAAAATATATTCGTAATTGCTGTCAGAATCTGTCTCCTTTTTGATACTCTTATCGATTACTTCATACATATCATCCTTTGTGAAATAGGACAGTATGGATTTTTTTCCTTGAAATTCCCGCAGTTTCTCACGGGCATCAAATAAGTTTGGATCGTAGTGGATGGCTTTATTAAAATAATCCGCCGCTTCCTCCTTTCGGTTCACCGCTTCCAATACATAACCCATATCAGAAAGCGCAGATGAATAATAAGGCGCGTTGTGTATTTGCCTTATGACGTACTCCAGTGCTTTTTTATAATTTTCCTGCCTATAATAAAAATTGGCCATACTCCCCAAAAAGGACAGCTCTTGGGGGTACAGGTTGATTTTTTCAATTAGGAGCTTTTCAATTTCCGCTTTATTACCCAATTCTCCATATTCATCTACTAAAGCATTGTGCAAAGCAGTGTTAAAGCCATTTTCCAATTGGCCTTTTAAAAAAGTTAAGAACTGCCCCGGTATGGTACTGGTGTTTTTTATTACCCTGTACTTGAATATAATGAAACGGGTGTGTTTGGGGTAGGCGTGGTAAGCCTCGTTGATGGTCTCTAACAATTCATTGTAGGCTTCTTTGGACGATTGCAGTCGAATCAGATTTTCGTAATAATCCTCGTTTTTAAAGCCCAGCGTTTTTTCCAGTGCAGCCAGTTGTTTTTCGACCTCATCGTAATTTTCATTATCTAGGCTTTGCTCCAGGTCATAGAGGATGATCATAGGTAAACCAGCATCCAGGCTACGCATGTATTCCAACTGGCGCAAAAGTTCGGTGCGGTTGCTTAAGTCCAAGTAGTTTTCCAGAAGTTCTTGCTGGATCAGGATATTTTTTGGAAAAATTTCTTCCGCTTTTCTGAGCGTTTCGATCGCTTTATTGGTTTGCTGGCTTCGACTATATACCTTACACAGGAGCAGGTAGTTTAGGGCATCTTGAGGGTTTTCTTCAATTTTCTTTTTAAAAAAAGCTTCCGCAAAATGGGGGATAAATGCCCCGAGGTCGGCTTCGGTGTTTCTGGCATAGGGCTGATAGGTAGCGGAGTGGCTTAGCCCCTGAGCGGGAAGGCCCTGACCATCCAACAAGCGTAGTATAAAATTGGGATAATCTGTTTTACTGGTATGACCCAATTGAACCAGTAGCCGGTTTGCCCCTTTTTTCAACTTTACCTGGCGCTGAAATAAATCCATTTCCGTAATCAACTCTTCCTCCTGTTCGATGGTCAGCATATCGTTGACCCATACTTTGAAGTCGCCGCTGCCGCCAAAAGCCAAGACAATTTCCCGGTCATCGGGGCTATTCACAAAGGTCTGGGCATAGATGACCCCTTCCCCACCCCGAATGTAGTTCTCGATACTGACCCAAGCATCTTGGTCGGGGTTTTTGGGCACAAACCATTGGATATCGGAGTTGGTTTTTGATTTGAATTGGGCATTTGGCTGCGCTTCATATAGCGGTGGATAGTTTTTACTGAACCCACTACCGGATGTGTTGTCAAATGGCCCAGTGAATTGCCAGGCATTCAGCGACTGTATTTTGGCATAATGTGCCAGTGCATTTTTTTTGTCGTAGTCCATTAAATAATGCACCCCCAACTGGTAGTCCAAAGCGGCATGGATACTGGGGTGCAAACTTTGATTGGCCTGAATGCCTTTAAGGAACTTCAGATGGTCTTTTTCCTTCTTGCCATAACCATCGACAAAAGCATCGGAAAACCAAATAGCATATAAATAAGGTGAAATATTTTTTGAACTGCTTATCAAAGGAGCCATCATTCCGAAGTCGTTGGCCTGACCTTCTATATCATTGAGCAAAATAAGTGCCATGGTCGCCTCCAAGCGTGTTGCGTCATTCTTGATGGCTGTTTCCAGTAGTGTCCGCGCTTTTTTGCGATCTTGTTGTTCCAGCGCTTGCCACACATCGTCCATGATACCGGCATGTAAGGAAAAAAATACAAAGGCGAATAACCCGGTTAAAATGAATTTTTTCATGAGGTTTTTTTTTTAATAGTTTACAGGTGTAGTTTAAAAAGATAAGGATTTCCAAATATACAATGATACAATTAATCCACCAAAACTTCTTTAAAGAAAATAAGATGCTTGACGCAAGGTGGTTTGGATACCCCAATTATTTTCATGTTGACCAAATATTTTTGTTACCTTTTTCTATTAGCCAATCAGGCTAGGCAGGTAAATCAGTAATCCCCCAAAATCATTCGACCCTTTTCATCGGTGGAAGGTGTCGGATAATTTATACCGTCACGTCGCGCTTCACTTCAAAAAAATCGGGTATTTGCGTCCAAAAGCCCCCAAAAGGGTTATAAACCAGATAAAGCCTTGGAAGAACTCTAAAGGGATGGCAGGATTGATTTCCCAAGTAGGGCAATGATGCTCGTTGGTATTCTGGCACCGCTTCGCGGTCCAAAGGTCGGCTGGAGTGGAATGCCGCAATTGCAATGGCTATACAAAAGGATGGATATAGCAAGTGTAGTTGTGAATTCAAATCACAGCGACATAAGATAGAACAAAGTCTTTCAAGACTGCCTGATTTTTCACTTTGGTAAGGCAAAACATAGGCGAGAAAAAACAGCTTTCTTTCCGAAAAGGATGAAATGATAAAAATCGGTTGCAGTTTTTATTCCTTCGATTTTTTCTTAAAATCCCCGTTTTTCCAGGCATCAAAGAATTGTTTCCAAGCTATCGGGTTGAAGATATTCATCGGAGGTTGTTGGCCGATGTAGTAGTATTCGCGAGCCTGCTGGCGCAGGTAATAATCGGCATTTTCATTGCCGTCCACACTGACATCGTTGCGCATGCGGCGGAGGGTTTCGTTGGCCAGGTTTTCGGCGGCCCGTTTTTGCAATTCAGGCGTTACATCCATCGCTAAAAACTCCAGTTTGAAATGATCGCGGCTGGGCCAGGGAAAAACCACCGTTTCGGGCAGGTTGATGGCGTCCTGTGTCATGAGTTGCACCAAGGAGTAGCGGTCGTCCTCCAAGTCTTCTGGTATGGTAAACTCCACGGTTTTATACCCGATGGCAGAAAAGATGATCACATCCCCCTTTTCGACCACGATAGAGAAAAAGCCCCGGAGATCCGAGTAAGTACCACGGCCTTTGTCCTTTACTAATATATTGACATACGGAATAGGATACAACTGCTCGTCGGAACCATCCAACACCAATCCAGAAAACTGAATGGGTTCATCCTGGGTATTTTGGGCTTGGAGCGAAAGGGCAAATCCTATGAACAAAATAAACGACAAAAGGCGCATAGCTCTAGTTTAAACGATAGATGATAAACAGTAAGCCAAAGACGCTTGAAAGCGTGCTTAGGCTAAAGTATAGACGACGCCATGAACACAAAGGTTCGTTGCAACATCAAAAATACTAAAAACCCCGGAGATAAGCAATAGCCGCTCTATCCTAAGCCAAAGCCTGCTTCAACACATCCTGCATCGAAGTCACATAGGTAAAATTCATGCCCTTGACGTATTCCGGGTTGATTTCTTCAATATGCATCTTGTTGTCGTCGCACAAAATCACCGTTTTGATTCCCGCTCGCTTGGCAGCCAGTATTTTTTCTTTAATCCCGCCAACGGGCAGCACCTTTCCCCTGAGGGTGATCTCGCCTGTCATGGCGATATAAGGCTTTACAGGGCGATGGGAAAACGCAGAAGTCAGGGCCGTTAGCATGGTGATACCAGCAGAAGGGCCGTCTTTGGGAATGGCGCCTTCTGGTACGTGCAGGTGTATGTCATATTCTTCGAACGAGGTGGAGTCAATGCCCAGGGCTTCGTTGTGGGCCTTGATAAAACTCAAGGCGGTAAAAGCCGATTCCTTCATCACATCTCCCAGGTTGCCCGTGATGGTCAGTTTGCCTTTGCCCTTGCTAAGGCTGCATTCCACAAAAAGTATATCACCACCCGTAGAAGTCCAGGCCAAGCCCACTGCTACACCATTGGCTTTGGCCTGTTCGTAAAGGTCTTTCTTAAAACGGATAGGACCTAAAATACGCCTGACATCTTCTGGATTTACGGCAACATCATAAGGCTCATCCATGGCCACTTTCTTGGCAAAGTGCCGCATGATGCCGCCAATTTGCCGATCCAGGGAGCGCACGCCCGATTCGCGGGTGTATTCTTCGATGAGGGTTTGGATGGACTTCCGGCTCAATTTCACCTGATTGGCTTTCAATCCGTGTTCTTTGAGCTGATCCGGTATCAGGTGGCGTTTGGCGATTTCCAGTTTTTCTTCCATCGAATAGCCATTGATCGAAATGATCTCCATCCGATCGAGTAAGGCAGGTTGTATGCTGGACAGGCTATTGGCCGTAGCTATGAAAAGCACTTTGGATAGGTCGTACTCCAGTTCCAAATAATTATCGTGAAAGGTGGTGTTTTGCTCAGGATCCAACACCTCCAAGAGCGCGGAAGACGGATCACCCCGAAAATCCTTGCCCACTTTGTCGATCTCATCCAGAATAAATACCGGATTGGAAAACCCGGCCCGCTTGATGGACTGCAGGATGCGGCCTGGCATAGCACCAATGTACGTTTTGCGGTGGCCCCGAATCTCTGATTCATCGTGTAATCCACCCAAAGACATGCGGATGAATTTGCGGTTGAGCGCATTGGCCACTGATCGCCCCAAAGAGGTTTTACCTACACCGGGAGGGCCAACCAAGCACAAAATAGGCGCTTTCATATCGCCTTTGAGTTTGAGCACAGCCAAGTGCTCCATGATGCGCTCCTTGACTTTTTCCAGCCCAAAATGATCTTTGTCCAAAACGGCTCTGACTTTTTTTAAGTCAAAGTTATCTTTGGAATACTCTTGCCAGGGCAAATCCAGCATCAATTCCAGGTAACTCAACTGAATGGAATATTCTGCCACTTGGGGGTTCATACGGCGCATCCGGATGATTTCTTTCTCAAAGGTATCGGCTACCTCCTTAGACCATTTTTTCTTTTCTGCCCGCTTGAGTAGTTTTAGGATTTCCTCTTCCTGCGGATTTTGCCCTAGTTCTTCCTGGATGGTTTTCAGTTGCTGATTGAGGAAATAATCGCGCTGCTGTTTTTCAATGTCCACCCGAACCTTGCTTTCTATTTTGTCCTTTAGTTCCAGCAATTGCAGCTCATTGTTCATTTCTGTCAGGATCAACTCGGCTTTCTGAGAAAGGTTGTTGATCTCCAGAATCGTTTGCTTGATGGGGATTTTGGAACCCAGATTAGAAGCGATGAAATTGAGCAGGAAGACGGGATTGTTGATGCTTTTGAGCATAAACCCGGCTTCTGAAGGGATATTGGGTGACAAATCGATGATTTGCCGGGCCAAATCGTGGACAGAAGCAATGGTCGCTTCAAATTCCAGCTGATCGCTCGGCTCTTCGTCCTCCAAAACGGTGACTGTTCCTTCCAAAAAAGGATCTTCTTTGGTCAATCGATCCAACACAAACCGCCGCCGCCCCTGAAGAATAGCCGTTGTTGTGCCATCCGGCATGCGCAGTAGTTTCAAAATACGCGCCACCGTACCCACTTGATAAAGGTCTTCTACCTGAGGGTCTTCCAAGTCGCTGTCCCGCTGAGATAACACAGCAATGACTTTAGACCGATTATACGCCCTATTGATGGATTTGATGGATTTATCGCGCCCCACTGTGATTGGGATGACGATTCCAGGAAATAACACCGTGTTTTTCAGGGCAAGTATGGGGAGTTTCTGGGGATAAGTTTCGTCGAATCTCATATCCGGCTCATCATCAATTGAGATCATCGGCAAAAAATCTCCATCATCTTCAAAACTCGAACTTAATAATTGTTCAAACATAATTGAATCCTTAGCCTTTTATTCCACCTGTTCGGCAGATGGTGTACCTATGTAAGTGTTTGTGCTGGATTTGAAAGCCTTAAAGCCAGGCAATTTACCGAAGCACATTTTTCAAGGTTGTCAAAATGGCATAACGCAGCATTTTATCAACCAGACTTAAAGGGCAATATTCGTGCCAGTCAATAAAAATAAAACCAATTGCCAAAATTAAGGACAAAAAGGCAGATTCGTCAACGATTTACCTGAATCTTTATGGCTTTCAATTGATTTTCAGTATGGATCAGCAATTGATAAACACCAGCCGGTAAGTTGGCCATGTTCCATTGATATTCCGATACGCCTGCCAGCAAGTCGAATTGTCTGTGTTGTAGTTCCTGCCCCAAGCTGTTTAACAAGGTCATCGAGAGTTCAGAGGAAGCACTGCTCTTGAACTGTAACCTCAACCAGTCTTTCACCGGATTGGGATAGGCTTGTATTTCTAATACGCCTCCGTTGGGTAAGTCAAGGACTTCTAAAGGCAGTAGATTGACTTCGACCGGCGTAGCCAAACCAGATGCCCCATCGTCGTCAATCGCGGTGGCTTCAAATAGGAATGTGCCTAAATCGCTGGCTAAGTAAATTGCTTCAAAAGGAGGGACGCTATCGGTCTCCAATAAAGCACCATTGACTTCAAAAACAACCGACCGCACCACACCGTCTTCGTCATTTGCCTCCACTTGAACCTCTATAGCCACGGGATCGTCCAAATAAATATTACCTCCGATTGGAAGTATAAAATTGGCCAAAGGGGCTTGATTGGTCAGGCTTGGGCTACTCACATCTACATTATCAATATACAACGCATTGCCGTAGCCGCCTACATTTTCAAATTCTACCGTTATCTGCTGCCCCTCAAATTCATCTAGTTGGACGACTTCATGCCGCCATTCGCCGCATCCATCTGGAGTAAAAAGGACAGTCATCGCAGAAGACGTCGCTAAGTCAGTGCCCGCTTTGGTAAAAACGGTTGTCTTATTGCCTGCACAGTCTATGATATTGACTTTGAGTTCATCGAAAAAGTCCGCATCATAAGGGGCGTAGGCCACATCAAAGCGCAACTCCACATCAGAAAGTTCGGACAAATCAAAACTAGCCCGGAAGAAATCAGAAGTATTGCGGGTATCGTAATTGAAATTATCGATAAATATGGCGCCTTCGTAGCACAGTTCCCCGTCAAAATGCACCCATTCAGCATCGTCTGAATTGGGATTTTCGACGATCCAGTTGGAAGTAATGAGTGCTTCATCGAATTTTTCAAAATAGGGTTCTATCCCTGCTCCGATGTTAACGATGTTATTCAGCGTCAGGGTATCCGACTGTAAAGGGGTTTGCACGATCAAGGTAGCGCTGTAATTGCCTGCTTCGTTGTAGGTAACAAGCGGGTTGGCTTCATTAGAAGTCAATGGTACGCCTCCTGGGAAAACCCAATTCCAAGCAATAATTTCGCCCAGGCTATTGTCTTGGAACTGCACACTGCTGCCGATACAAGCACTGGAAGGAGTTGCCGAAAAATTGACCACCAGCGCATCTACCCGGAATTCAAAATAGCCCTCAGGTGCCACCATCGGGCGCACCTGCTCTTTGCCGGAATTGGCTCTCGCGTGGATGTAGTACTGGATTTTGCTGCCGTCTATTTGCGCAGGAATAGCGGCCTCCCAAATGGATGCTGTGGCATCAGCCAGGGTCATCGGCACAGCAGTATAGTCGGTTTCGGGAAAAACGCGGTAGTAAAGCGTGGCATCGGCAATACCAGAGCGGTGCTTGATAATGGCAGAAAGGGGATACGTACCTGTGGTGGTATAAGTGTCCCTCAGGCGAGCATGCGCGATCCAAAGCGGCTCGGGTACGCCCGCTAATTTCGTAATACAGTGCAAAGCACCCAGGGAACCAATGATTGCGTTGCAGTCAATACCCACGACATTATAGCCGGGCAAGCTTTCCCGATATATCCGCAGTGCCGTGGTATCGTACTGTTCTTCATAAATGGGTACCAGAATGGTTTTATTGACAAAAATAGAATTGGTATAAGTTCGGTATTTGCCGCCCTGATTTGGATAACGATCTGTTTCATCTGGCGGCATAGGGATGCGGATGATGTTGTAAGGATTGCCAAAGGCGGTGGTATGCTCGCTGAGCAGGTATTCTATATTTTCATTGATCTGAGGGCCATCGGCAATACCTGGTGGATAGGCCCCAAAAATGATGGTTTCTTCATCAATGATGCGCATGTGCATGTCCAGGTGGTGGATAACGTCGTAAGGGAGTGGTTCAAATTTGACATAATTCGCTGCGCCCAGATAATCCGCTGCGATCTGATCAATTTGGGCTTCTGTTTTACCGGGATTCTCTTCCAGCACCAAGTTGGATGAAAAAATAGTACCCATACCATCCGTAAGGTTGTTACCACCGGTATGTATCCAATCGTTAGGCGCCACAGTGGCTTCATAAATTGGCAGATTGAGGTATTCTGCTACTCCTGTTGGAATGACATCATCCAATGGGCGGGGACGGTTGTAAATCCAGTCCACCAACATCAGACTGTCCACATCGTTTTGATACACCGCCCAGGGGCCATAGTCGCGTATCCAGATGGAATTGAAAGGCTCTTGTAGGAATTCCACATTATCCAAAGGCACATTGCCCGCTTGCAAATAGCTGGTGACAGAAGTCGGATTGGTTGTTACAATAATGACCTTGCACTCATTGACAGAATGGCGCACAATTTCCCGTAATATTTCGGGAAAGCCCGTCCAGGTGATGAGTATAGCCTGAATTTCTTCCCATTCGGCCATCGTGCGCACTGGCCCTGGAGGCGGTGTGGGTATGCTATTGGGATTTCGGCTGGAATACCCACTGAGGTATTCCTCCATCAGTCGTTTTTCTTCAGCGGTCGGGTAATTGGGAACTACCACTTTTTGCGCCACTAAGGAGAAAGTCATGCTCATGAACAATAGCGTAGATAGCAACCTGGTCATCATAAAATCTATTTATTTGGGCTAAAGATAAGCAGCTTTGGTGGGAGTGGCTTTATAAATTATGTGGAATTGTCGGGAAACAGGTCTGAAAACACCTTTTTTAATCCAACAAAATATCAAACATAATAGACCTGTCTTTCGTTCTGCCATAGTGAATACTCCCTGCGTTTTTACTTCTCGATTTAACACAAAACCATTCTATCATGGGTATGCAAAAGCTATTTCATTTCATGTTATGTGGATGCCTTGTATTTTTTGGCGTGTTTTTCAGTCTCCGGGGCCAAGCCCAACCCTCCAGCGGGCAATTCGGTATTGGTATCCAGTTTGGTGACCCCAGCGGTTTGTCCATGCGTATCCACAAGCCCAGTGGTATGTCGGCAGACATTTTACTGGCCTGGGATTTGGACGATTTTTTCTTTGCTAATGTACATGGGGTATTTGAGCAACCCATTTCCGGCTCGGGCAATTTTAATTTCATCTATGGCCCAGGGGCTTTCATTGGGCTGCGCGATCGCGGAAATGGAAACTTGTTTGATGGAACGGATGAGGTCAATCTAGGAGTTAGTGGCGTAGCCGGCCTAAACGTTTATATTGAGCAATTTGAAATCTATGTGCGCCTCACCCCTCTTTTGTTATTGGTAGATCGGACTGATGCTGAAATTGGCGGCGGTTTGGGGTTTCGTTTTTACTTTTAGGAGGCTGTTTCTGGAAAAGCTTCGCTATGAGTGACATTACTTGCTGACTAAAATACAACAATTATCCTCCGCCTTGCAACCTGGCATAAGATAAATTGTTTTTCACTAAACAATCAAAACAATTTATGAAGTATCTGTTTTTAGGGCTAATCAGCCTTTTCTTAACCATCCACAGCTACTCTCAGGAGGAAAGCACTCGATTGGAAAACGCTCTCCTTTGGGAAATCAGTGGCAATAACCTGAAAGCGGCTTCTTATTTATACGGCACGATCCACCTGATTGGCGAAGCGGATTTTTTCCTGACAGAAGCCACCAAGGCCAGTTTTGAAAAAGCACAGCAAGTCGCTTTTGAAATTGATATGGAGGAAATGACGGATTTCACCCAACTCATGCCGCTCATGATGCAAGCTTTTATGGCTGGCGACACGACCCTGGCCGATTTGCTGAGCCAAGAAGATTATGCCCTGGTACAGGAACACTTCGAGGAAATGGGGATGCCACTGATGTTTTTAGAACGCATCAAACCTATGTTCCTATCCGCTATGGCCGATACCGACTTGGCTGATCTACAAGGAGAAAGCGGCGCAGTTTCTTATGAAATGGAAATGATGGAAATGGCGCAAAAACGAAAAGTACCCATAGAAGGTTTGGAAACTGCCGCCTTTCAAATGAGCTTGTTCGATAGCATTCCTTATAAAATACAAGCGCAAATGCTGGTGGACGCTGTAAAAGCAGATGATTCCGGGGACGATCAATTCCAAGCTATGGTGGAGCTTTACAAAAAGCAGGACATTGAAGGCATGCAAACGATGGTGCAGGAAGACGAGGCCGGTATTGGCAAATACGAAGAACTCTTGCTAGTCAAACGCAATAAGAACTGGATTCCAGTCATGGCCAAAATGATGGTGCAAAAGCCCACCTTCTTTGCCGTTGGTGCCGGGCACCTAGGCGGCAAATACGGGGTCATCACGCTGCTCCGGGAAGCGGGCTACACACTAAAGCCTCTGTATTGAGGGGCTTGCAATAGGATGTCGGCGGATAGGCTGTTGTTCAGAAAGGAATTTAGATTTTTTTCTAAGTTCCTCAACGCCTACAAGGGCACTTCCTTTTCATCAATTGATCGACCAGGTTGTAGAACCTGCTATCAAAGCATCCAGATCGCCCTCGCCCTGCTTTTGGCGGGCTTCCGCCAATTGTTCGTGCAATAACACATCGTACTGCGGACGCTCAACGGCATAGATCACGCCGAAAGGCCGGGGTAGGTAGCCGTCCTGATGACTCAGGTTGTGATGGTCAAAAAAGCGGGACAGAATATGCGCTTTGTACAGGTCTTTCTCATCGTGAATCCAAAGATCATCCACTGAAAAGCCATCTTTTTCCAAATCGACCACTACTGGCTTAGTTCCATCCAGGCGGATGCCTTTTTCCAACCTGGTGCCAAAACGCAAAGGCATTCCATGTTCAACCAGGATTCCCGTTTCCGGCTTGGTTTCCTTATCGGTAAACGCGAAAAAAGCGCCATCATTGAAGATGTTGCAATTCTGATAAATTTCCAAAAAGGAGGTTCCCGGATGCGCGTGGGCGCGGTGGATCATAGCCTGCAAATGCTTGGGATCGCGATCCATAGAACGAGCCACAAAAGTCGCATCGGATCCCAGTGCAAAAGCTGCCGGATTGATGGGGTGATCCAGCGATCCAAACGGGGTGGACTTCGTCATTTTATGCTCTTCCGAAGTGGGCGAATACTGCCCTTTCGTCAAGCCGTATATCTGGTTGTTGAACATCAACAGATTGACATTAAAGTTGCGGCGCAGCAAGTGCATGAAATGATTGCCGCCTATGGACAAACCATCGCCATCCCCCGTTACAATCCACACATGCAGCTCTGGATTAGCCATTTTAAGGCCGCAGGCAACCGCAGGGGCACGACCATGTATGGAATGCATGCCATAGGTTTCCATATAATAGGGAAAACGAGACGAGCACCCAATACCCGATACAATGGCTATTTCATCGCGATTCAAACCCAATTCAGCAAATACTGTTTGCGTTTGCTTCAGGATGGAATAATCCCCACAACCGGGACACCATCTCACATCCTGATCAGAAGCGAAATCTTTGGCTTTAAGTGTCGTTGTTCCGTTATTTTGAACCGTCATGGCGTATTTTTTTGTTTTTTTTTTACAATAGTTGTTGGACGAATGCCTTTAACTCCGATTTGGTGATGGGCACCCCTTGTATTTTATTGTATGGAATGACATCCAATAAAAAATGCTGCCGAATTACCTTGGATAATTGACCGTTATTGATTTCGGGTATTACCACTTTTTGGTATTGTTTCAGCAAACTTTCCAGGTTTTTTGGGAAGGGACGCAAGTGCCGCAAATGAGCATGAGCTACTGCATGTCCTTCTTCCACCAGATCAGATACCACCGATTTGATCACCCCGTAGGTCGAACCCCAGCCCAGTACCAGTATATCGCCCGATTCGGAGCCTACTTCCAGCGATTGAGGGGGAATGTGGTCGGCAATTTTTTCCACCTTTGCTTCCCGTATCTTCACCATATATTCATGGTTGGCCGGGTCATAGGATACATTTCCTGTATTGGCTTCTTTTTCCAGCCCGCCTATGCGGTGTGCCAAGCCCGCTGTACCAGGCAAGGCCCATTCTCTGACATAATCTTCGTTGCGGAGATAAGGCAAATAAGGCGTTTCCCCATCTGAAGGCGGTGCGAACTGAACCTTGATTTCCGGCAAATCGGCAGCGGATGGAAACATCCAGGGTTCAGCGCCATTGGCAATGTACCCGTCGCTCAACAAAATAACAGGCACCATATGTTGCAAAGCGATGCGGCAGGCTTCGAAGGCCGCATAAAAGCAATCTGAAGGCGATTTGGCAGCGATGACGGGCATCGGGCTTTCGCCATTTCGCCCGTAAAGGGCTTGCATTAAATCGGATTGCTCGGTTTTCGTAGGCAAACCGGTGGACGGCCCCCCTCTCTGTATATCGCAAATGACCAATGGGAGTTCCAGCATCAAGGCCAGTCCCATGGCTTCAGCTTTCAGCGCCATGCCGGGGCCTGAAGTTCCAGTAATGGCCAAATTGCCCCCGTAAGCCGCTCCAATAGCGCTGCATATGGCTGCGATTTCATCCTCCGCTTGAAAGGTAACCACTCCAAAATTTTTCCGAGCCGACAAATAATGCAAGATGTCAGATGCCGGAGTGATGGGATAACTGCCGTAAAAAAGGCTCAACCCTGCTTTTTTGGCGGCAGCGATCAATCCAATGGACAAGGCCTCGTTGCCCATGATGCTCCGGTAAATGCCTTTTTCGAGGGGGGCTGCATTCACCTTGTACGTCGTGGTAAACGTCTCTGTGGTTTCTCCATAGTGGTAGCCCGCCTTCAGTACGTATAGGTTGGCTTCCAAAATATCGGACTTGCGCTTGAATTTGCTGCTCAGGTAGCTGATGGTAGAGTCCAGTTTGCGGTTGTATTTCCAGTACAGGAAACCCAGTACAAACATGTTCTTGCTGCGCTCTTTTTCCGACTTGCCCAAGTCGAACTCTTTTAGTGCGTCCATCGTCAACTTCGTAACAGGCATAGTCATGACCTCGAAACCGCTCAAGCTGTTATCTTCCAAAGGGTTGATTCCATCTGGATATTTGGCGAGGCGCAGATTTTTGCTGTCAAAACCATCGGTATTGGCTATGATAAGGCTGCCTGGCTTCAGTCTGCCAAGGTTCGATTTCAGGGCGGCCGCATTCATGGCTACGAGAACATCAAATTCATCTCCCGGCGTTAATATCCGGCGGCTGCCAAAGTGCAACTGAAAGCCCGATACACCTGCCAATGTACCCTGAGGCGCTCTGATTTCCGCGGGGAAGTCGGGAAAAGTCGCCAAATCACTGCCCTCCAGCGCCGTGTTGTCGGTAAACAGGCTGCCTGTTAGTTGCATCCCATCACCAGAATCGCCGGCAAACTTTATGGTAACCTCTTCTTTTATTTCTGTTTTTACACTCATCTTGATGCGAATATGGCTGCAAAGTTAGGTTTGCTTAATGAAAATGTCCCTATTCAGCGGATAGTTTTATCCAAAGCGGGATATGACGTAACTTTTATTTTATTTGGAGGGTTAATATTTGAATTGGGTAGTGTGCAAAAAATTACTTCCCAATTTATCAAAGTCCTTACCTTAGTGCTGTCGGCACTAAATAACAGGATATCAAATGGACTCTTTTGTCGCCATACCGCGTTGCTCGTCGCTCACATAGTCCCGCTATGCTCGCTCCTCACGCCTTCTCTGGCGGCAAAATAACCTCATTTTATATTACCCGCTACTTAATACCGACAGCACTAGCAGACACACTTAAAATGAACCGTTTAGCCCGCTAGGGTAAGGACAAAATCGGGAAGTTAATTTTTCTGTGTTAGTTAGGCGAGCATTGAACAACTTTCAATAGCTCACTGCTGTTCCTGCTTTTTGACCAAAGTTCCTACGATATGAAAAATTTGTGCTTATTGACATGCTTGGTATTATTGGCTTCTTGCCAGCAAGCCCAAAAAGAGTCCACCGAAATCGAAGCCCGTTTTTTTGACTTGAAAAACTATATAAGTGCCGAAATCGAAAGGCTCAATCAGGAACAACCGAATGTACGAAAAAAGGTAGCTATCAACGGCAAAACGGAAGAACATGATTTTCACCAACTGCATTATGAAAAGGAATTGGATGTTTTCCTACAATCCGACATCAACCGATTGGCTTGGTACGACAAATACCAGGTGGATAGCCTGATGGAAAACGGCCAGCTCAAAACACTGATATATAAGGCTACTGACCCTAAATTAAAAACACAAAAGCTCGAAATTAACCTGGCCAATGCCAAAGTAGAAAGCATTCACATTGCCAACCAATCCTATACTTTCATTGCCACGGCGCAGCAAACTGCTATCTACCAGCCCGATTCCGGCTATTCCTTCGAAAGCCTGCAATCCAACATATTGGGCAGCAAACGCGATATTAGCATGGAAGTACAGTTCTAAAAAAAAAGAGGCAGCGCCAAAAAAACTTAGCACTACCTCAGCCCTAACCAAATAAAACCAAATTATTCTTTATGATGATCCTGCCTCTGCACAAGCAAGCTTATGCTTCAACAGGCATTCATTACTTTCACGGTGCAAATATACACACTTATTGTAAAAAATACAATTACAAACTTAATAAAAAAAACATTTGCCTTTTGCGAATGTCTATACAAAAATAAGGGTTTTATGTAAAAATGCTATCGCTTGTGTTGAGGATAATTTCACTAAGCGCTCCATCTTTCGGGTTTCTAAATATTTATCACGCTTTTTCCCTATTTTTTGCAAATTTTTTTCTACAAATGGGCGAAAGCCAAAATTTCATTTTAAATAGAGGAAAGATTTTTTTTAAAAAATTTATTTTCAGCACAAAAATCTTCACCAATTTAAGTGCTTGTTTCACACTTAAGGTATTGCCCGTACTGCAACTAACAGAGCCGATAACAGGAATCGAACCCGTTTCTCCTGATTACAAATCAGGCGCATCACCAGGAATGCTTTATCGGCTTGAGAGCAAGGCAGGAATCGAACCTGCGCCGTCCCGATCTGCAATCGAGCGCCATTACCACTCGGCCACTTGCTCTTGTTATACTGTTGCGGAAAGCAGAGGACTCGCCCCCCGTCCGATTTTCACCGAAACCTTGTTTTCTAGACAAGTCGCCGCTCCAATGCAGTTGCTTTACTTTCCATAATTGTCTTTTTGCAGCGGTGGACATGTGAGGAGTCGAACCTCCAAAGCCCGAAGGCAGCTGATTTACAGTCAGCTTTCATCGCCTATTGGCATGTCCTAATTGTGTAGGCCCGGTGGGATTCGAACCCACGACCGCCGGATTAAAAGTCCGGAGCTACCACCAGCTGAGCTACAGGCCTGTATGGATGCTTGTTATCGTGCTTCTGCTTGTTGAAAAAAATACATGGATACTAAACCAGCATGCCAGGTTTAGAAGCGATCATGAAAAAATGAAGTGGAAAATACCCGATGGGAAATTGTTGTATCCTTCAGCTCATCGGAAAAGGCAGCAGTGCCTCAACAACAACACGTCCCGGGTTTACCCGAAATGCCACATGGCAAAGAGGGTTTACCCAAATACCCCGTCAATTGAGCCGGGCTGTAGAACGGATTGATTGTGAAGCGTGCCATTTTTTGGAATGGTTATAAAGTATCAATTTGATGCCTGTGGCATCGGTGTACGGAGCAATAAATTCAAAAGCGGCCGGTAAAGTTCCCGAAGCAGTGAAAAACAGCATTTTTTAGTCAGATAAAATTTGGGGACGGCACGGATCCGGTACCGCTTCGATGTAAGAGCGTGGCCTACGTCCTACCCATTTTCAATAAAGATACGTTTTCAGCCAAGCCCATAGCTCGAAGCGGTTCATGTACAGCCAAACGGCCAAGCCGATGGAAAAGAAGATGAGGACGGTTCTCATCGTTTGTAGGTTCGTGCTTAGTTTTTCTCGTCGCGTTTTGTAGTTGCGTTTTCTGCTTTGGTAGCCCATATCAATAGTCTTCGTTTATTTCCCAATAATTTTGATTTTCAATTTCTTCCAATATAGTCAGGTAATTGATGTAGCGCAATTCGCTGATCTCTCCTGATTCGATGCCCGCCTTTACGGCACAGCCCGGTTCATTGCGATGCAGGCAGCTGCCCCTGAATTTGCAATCTTCTGAACGCTCAAAAAACTCCTTGAAGTTGTGGGCCACCGTAAGATGATCCAAATGATTGAAAGACAAGGTTTTGATACCCGGTGTATCGATGATGGCACCACCAAAATCCAGTTCAAACATTTCTGCAAAAGTAGTGGTATGTTGGCCTTTACCCGAGTAATCGCTCAGCTCTTGGGTACGCAATTGGAGGCTAGACTGCAGGGCATTGATCAAGGTTGATTTTCCGACACCAGATTGCCCGCTTACTAGGGTAATTTTATCTTTCATCTGCGCTTTGATCTCTTCTAGCCCCGTTTGGTCTTTTGCCGAAGCAAGGATGACTTTATAACCTATGTCTTCATAAATGTCATAAAGCATTTCAAAAACATCCAGGTCAGCTTCGCTGTACAAATCGGCCTTATTGAAAATGATGGTCGTTGGAATATCATAAGGCGCGGTCATCAGCAAAAAGCGATCGATAAAACCTTGCTTCAGATTGGGGGCTATCATCGTGATAATCAAAAAAGCCTGATCGACGTTGCTGGCCAGCAAATGTAGATCGTGCTTTCTTCTGGGCGACTGCCGAATGACATAATTGCGCCTCGGCAACACCTGCTTGATCAGGGCTTTTTCTTCCTCCAAGTCTTCCATTTGAATTTCTACCTCATCGCCAACAGCAATCGGATTGGTAAGTTTTATACCGTCCAAACGAAATTTGCCGATGATCCGACTTTGGATCACCTTGCCGTTTGGCAGCTTGACTTGATACCAACTACCTGTTGACTTGATAACTATTCCTCTCTCCATGTAAATATTTTAAGCAGAACAATCGTGAATAGCCGCAGAAAGTTCCTGAATCAGTCCGGGAGATTGTTCGATGGAATTGCCAACCACGACTACGTCCGCTCCAGCTTGTGCGCTTTGATAGGCTATTTCAGGTTGGCGTATGCCCCCGCCAACAATCAACGGTATGCTTACTTTAGAACTGACCGTCCAGATCATCTCTTCACTCACTGGGCGCTGGGCACCGCTGCCGGAATCCAGATAGAGGGTTTTTAGCCCCAGCATTTCTCCCGCTAATGCAGTAGCCATAGCAATTTCGGGCTTATCCGCCGGAATGGGAACGGTATGACTCATGTAGGAAACCGTGGTAGGCACACCTCCTTCTACCAGCATATAGCCAGTGCCGATGACTTCCAGCCTAGATTGGTACAAATAAGGTGCACTAATGACTTGCTGGCCAATGAGCAATTCTGCATTCCTTCCAGAAATAAGCGACAAAAAAAGCAAAGCATCTGCTTTGTAATTGATTTGAAGTGGGCTGCCGGGAAAAAGTATGGTAGGAATAGAAGAATGATTTTTGATGAAATCCAAGCAAAAATCCAGGCGATCTTTGACAATAAGACTTCCACCCAAAAAGAAAAAATCCACGTCCGCATCATTGGCCAGCCGAATTCTTTTTTCTAAAGAACCCTCCGTGGCCTTATCGGGGTCCAACAAAACGGCAAAACACTTTTTCTTGTGCACCTTTGCCGAAAGCATCATTTGGTAAATATGATCAGGCCTGGCCATTTGTATGATTATCGTATATCGCAAAGATATAGAAAATAACGACCTGTCAGAAAAATACAAAAAAAAGTCGCGCCATTGCTGACGCGACCTACGGCAAAACTGCACGGGTTTTCTTTTGAAAAGCCAGTTAAATGCTTATACAATCACGGGATTACGATTTTTTGCTGTACCAAGCCCTTATCGGTTTCTATTCTCAAAAAATAGACCCCGCTTTTAATATGAGAGAGCGCGAGTGGGCCATTGGTCAAATCCCTTTCCGTCCAGTCAATCAATTGCTGCCCTTGCGGGGAAAACAATTGTGCCGATTTCAATATGCCGTTGCTAAAATGAATATACAAATGATCTTTTAATGGGTTGGGATGGACGGATATAGCCGCCTCCCAATCGGTAGTTGCGCTACCACTTAGCACAGGAGCGACTGTTGCGTTATTGTTGGTCAAAATTACTGCTTCATCCAGGTCAATCAGGCGAACGTGCTTGATTTCAAAATAGGTCTCCCCATTTTCCCCAAAATCGGGATGGCGCAAAAAGATATCCTCTTCAATACTGATGATCAATTGACCAATTTCCCCAAAACCAGCTACCTCTATACCGTCAATGCGGGTGATGCCAATATCCAGGCGCCCGGCATCATTGTAGTTGCGCTGCATCACGATCAAATCGCTGCCTGGTACGCCCAGCCAGGATGGCGCATAGGCCATCAGCGCGCTGCCGTCAACTACGATTTCGGGGTCGTATGCAATGCTAAAGGCCAAACCATACACCCCTTCCACGGGCAGGTTTTCTTCTCCCAGGATGATCGGCAAGGAAATGGTACTGCCCGGAACGATGGTATCGGGTTGCACATAAAAAGGTACCGCGCCTTGCCGGTTTTCAAACGCCGGGCTGCTAAAATTGTGCATCAGATCCCAATTCTGGCTGATAGCAGAGGTATCCTGTACATCTATTTGGCCGTCGCCGTTGGTATCGATGTGCTTAAAATTTGTACCGCCAATGGTGCTTTGAGGCCAGTCCTCGGCAGGCTGGGCTTCCCAGTCGATCGTGGCGCCTACTCGCGGCGGGCCGGATTGCCCGTAAGCCAGCCCCAGGTTCAATACGTCGTAATGATTGACTAGGGCACTGGTGTCCGTATCGCCGGGCCAAACGGGATCATCCGTTACCGTAATGTATAAATACGAGCTAATGCACTGGCCACTGATCGGGCTACAAATTTCAAGACAGAAGGTGTCCTGTCCGATTTCCAATCCCGTATAAGTGACGCACAGGTTTTCAAAGTCTGTATTAAAATATACTTCATCGCCTTCGCCGCACAAAAGCCCCGTAATTTCCCAAGGCAGCGGACTCCCAAATTGAGTGACAATACTGCACCATTGAGCCATCTCTCCTTGATAAATGGTATCTCGCCATTCCTCTATGCACAAATCGGGTAAAACCTCAATGGTAACCGACTCCTGCCCGGTACAGCCCTCAGCGTCCACCACATCTAGGGTATAGGTGGTGGTTTCAAGTGGAGTTGCCAATGGGATTAGTGAATTGGGATTATCCAGCCCCGTCGCTGGCGACCAGTTGACCGATACCGCATCAGCTGCTTGCGCCATCAATTGTATGCTTTCTCCGGCGCAAATTATTTGATCCTCCATTAAAAAATCAATGGCGCTGGTGGTAATGGTAAAGGAAGCCAATACCGTACAAGCGTTGGCATCGGTAATTGTAATGGAATAAGTGCCCGGTGCTAAGTCTATAAAATCTGTTCCACCCTGCCATTGAAAGCTATACGGCGGCTCCCCCCCAGTGACATTGATGGTGGCTGTTCCGCCTGTACCCGTCACGCACGAAGCATTGGTTGTTTGAATGCCTACATGAAGGGGTGTCGGTTCGACAATAACCAATGGAAATTCGGCCATATTGTGCACCGCATCTCTGATGAACAACGTTGTATAGGAGGAAAAAGCCTGAATGGGTTCCTCGGGCAGGTCAAACCAGATGATGCCATCGAATGATATTTCATACGGAGGACCAATACCGCCCACCACATTGGTGATTTCCATAAACGGCACTTCCCCTTCACAATAGGCATTTTGAATGGTAACATCTGCCGTAATGGGCGGGGCATCGGTCAACAAAATATCAAACAAGACTTCTTGTGTGCAATGCTGGTCGCTGACACTTAGCGTGTAAAGACCCGGGCAGAGATCAGCAATGGTAGGCGAAGAAGTCCAAGTAACACCGGCATCCAAACTGTAAAGATAAGGCGGCGTACCTCCGATGACTTCGATATCCAAAGTTCCATTGCAAAAAGTACTACTATTGCTAGCATTGGGCGTCAGCAACACGTCAAATCCGGGAAAAACTTCCACATCGAAACTGGCAGAAACTTCACATCCGATTTGGTCAACAATTTCAAGCGTATAATTACCGGCTTCTGCGAAAGTTACTGGCGAAATAAAAGGTTCGGGTTCATGGCTAATGACCCCGTCCGGCCCTGTCCAAGTATAGGATTGTGCGTCCAACACATTCGGATAAAATTCCAACATCCCGCCTTCACAAACCGGGCTATTCGTAAAAAGGAGCAATCCAAAATCAATATAGTTCTGAATATAAATATTGACCTGTGCCGATTCTGTGTTTCCCTGTGCATCTGTCACGGTGACACTAAACGTCTGATCGCCATTAAGCATTTCCGTGAGCGGATCGGGGCAATCGCCGCAACTCAACATAAAATCGGGTGACCATTGATACGTGACCGCAGTAGGGGCATCCACGAATAATTGCACAGAGGTACCTTGGCAAATGGTTGTATCAACCTGAATGCTAAGAATGATGGGATCGGCCTGCAAAAAATGCGTACTCAGCAGCATAAAAGCTGCGAGCAAAGCCTGTTTGGTGAGAATATTCCTGACTTCCATAGTCGTTTTTTTTCCTGGGATATGAATGTTGATCCAAAAATAAGGGGCATTCGCATCGAAAAAAAATACAAAAAATTAAATTTCTAGGATTTTTTTATTTTTGTAAATCTCTTCAAAGCACTATTTATATAGATTTCAGTAAAAATATTCTAGCTTTTTTATTATGAAAAACAGCAAATTATTTACCCTGTTTAAAGCATTAAATACGCGCGAACGCACCCGTTTTCGCCATTATGTGCAATCGCCATTTTTCAATAAGCACCGGGGCGTGCTAGCGCTTCTTGATGCCATCAGCCCGCTTCCCGACCAGGCCAATAAAATGGACATCTGGCAGCAAGCGTTTCCAAATCAACCCTACCACGAAGCCCATCTGAATAATTTGCTGTCCGATATGCTGCAATTGCTGTATGACTTTCTGGCCTATCAAAAATACGAATCGGATGCCCATCTGGCCAGGGAATTGCTCATAGATGCCCTTTTAGAAAGGGAACAATTCAAGGATGCAGCGTATCAACTCAAACGGCAGCGGCAGCTATTGGAAAAATCGCCCCAACAGTCTTTCGGCTATTTCCTGGACTGCGCGCAATTGGAACAACAAGCCGATACCTATCAGCTAAGTTTACAAAAGCGGTATTTTACCTCCTACTTGCAATCGGAAAGCGATTACCTCGATTTGTTTTATCTGTGCAACAAGCTGCGCATTGCCTGCGACATGGCCAACCGCAATTCCATCATCGAAGCCAGTTATGATTGCCGACATTTGGACAAACTGCTCAGTTGGCCAATAGATGAGGATACCTTTCCCGCTGTTCGGGTATATAAGCAAGCATTGAGTATGCTTTCCCACCGCGATGACGAAAGCCATTACCACCAGTTTAGGGCCGCTCTAGCGCAAAACATCGCCTGTTTTCCCGCGGCAGAACGCAGGACGCTTTTTACGTATGCCCTTAATTATTGCATCCAAAAAATCAACATCGGCAAAAGCCAATACTACCGAGAAGCTTTTGGCTTATATAAAGACATGTTGGAGGGCGGCACCCTGCTCATCAACCAAGCGTTATCACCCTGGGCTTACAAAAACATCATTACAGCGGGTATCCGGTTGCAAGAATTTGAATGGACGGAAAAGTTTATACAGACCTATCAGACGTTTTTACCAGATAAAGACCGCGATAATGCCTTAGCTTATAACCTGGCTGCTTTTTATTATGCCCTAAAAGACTACAAAAAAGCTTTATTGCAACTTCAGGATGTGGAGTTTACGGATCCGTCCTATTACTTGGGAGCAAAATTCATCCAACTCAAAAGTTTTTACGAATTGGGCGAATACGAAGCTTACTTTTCGATGATCGAAGCCTTCCGAAAATATGTGGATCGGAGCAGCACCTTGTCCGTTTACCGTAAAAAAACCTTGAAGCGCTTTTTGCTGGTCGCCAAAAAAGCCGGGTTGCTGTATGTAGAAAAACCAACGTTGAAAGCTATGGATTGGCAAGCTAAAATAACCGAGTTGGAAACCCAATTGGAAGCTTCTCAGGAAGTGGCCAATAAAGATTGGTTGCAGGAGATATTGGGGCGCTTGAGGG
>CALMIR010000074.1 GCA_937864265.1 uncultured Saprospirales bacterium
ATGGTGAAATAAACATAGGCGGCAACCCCCTCAGCACCCCGCCCCTGGAAATTGTGCAGCAAGGCAATGCAGCTATTATCCGCTATTTTGAAGAAAAGGCAAGGCTCGAAAAAGCACCCGATGCACAACCTGCCCTGATAAAAGTGCGGGAAGCCAAAGTGCTGCTCGTCGGGCAGGGCAAGTCGGGCAAGACGACCCTGCGCCGTAAGCTGGAAGACCCCGACGCAGCGATGCCCGAGCCAGGAGATAGCACAAGAGGCATCGAAATCACCCGGCTCGACGAGCGCATGCCGCACACGGGCGATGCCCTCCGCCTCAATCTCTGGGATTTTGGTGGACAAGACATCCAACATTACGCCCATCAGTTTTTCCTCACGGGCAGCTCGCTCTACGTACTGGTCACGAACGAGCGCATACAGGACGGCGTACACCTGCCTTATTGGCTCAACATCATAGAGCTATTGGGTAAAAAAAGCCCCGTAGTGATCGTCCAAAATATGGATGGTGGGCATTGCCAGCCACTCAAGGACGAGGCAGCCATCCGTGCCCGCTTTGCCAATGTCCATAACCGCACCTTTCAGTCAGATTTTTCCAAAGCCAAAATCGAGCCGGCCTTTTCAGCCCTGCGAAAAAAAATCGTGGAACTTGCCGCCGAACTGCCGCACATCGAACGGGAGTACCTGCGCTCCTTCAATGACTTACGCCAAAAACTCGAAGCCGAAGCGGTGCACCCAACCCACTACCTGCGCTGGGATGACTATCTAGCACTTATGCCCGAACTTGGAGAAGACCTGATGCGCGATTACGCCAATGCACTGACTTTCCTCGGTGTTTGTCAGTATTTCCCCCATGATGCCCTGTTGTCGCAGTACGTCTTTTTGCGCCCCAAGTGGCTGATTGATGCGCTGTTCGAATTGTTGCTCCACTCGCACTTTGAAAAAACAAGGGGTACTTTTGCAGAAAGCGACACTTTCCACATCTGGCAGGGCGAAGCATATCGGGGTATGCATGCCCTGTTGGTGCGCATGATGAAAGAATTTGAGCTGTGTTACCTGGTAGCCGACAATGAGGAAAAGTACATCGTGCCGCAGCGGTTGCCCGGAGAAAACAAAAGTTACGGCTGGAATTCCACGGGCGATGTTCCAGTGCAGTACCGCTACAAGTTTATGCCCAAAGGTATCCTCACTCGCCTGATTTGCCGCCTGCACCCCCGCATCGAAAAAGACAGTGTACTCGGACAGCGGGTCTGGAACGACGCTGTTATTTTCACCCTGCCCGATGGAAAAGGTCGGGTGTTCGCCAGGGAGGTTTATAGCGAAAACATCATTGAACTCCGGGCTGAGGTTATCAAACACGCCGAGATGCTCAACGAAGTCATCCGAAAAATGGACGACATCAACGCCGATACGAAATACGATAATCTACAAGTGGAAAAGATGGTGCCTTGCCCCTGTGCCGAGTGCGCCATAGCCGAGTCGCCGGGCTTCCACGAATTCGACGCTTTGCAGAAACGCATCGAAAAAGGCAAGCCCACTTCTGAATGTAAAAGAAGCGGGGAAGACGTGCCGATTGACGAAATTTTTGGCAAATCGGGGGTAACTAAACCAAAGCGACATCGGGATGAATTGGCAAACCCATTTGAAACGAGACCAAGCGTCCCCAAGCCCCTTAAAGCCTTCTTCTCCTACTCTAAACAAGACTATGAAAACTACCTCGCCCCCCTGCTGGACTACCTCAATCCACTGGTAAAGAGCCGCCTATTCGCTCCCTGGCACAACCGCCAAATCCTGCCCGGCGAGGACTGGGACGACCGCATTCAAGCCGAGATCGAACAGGCGGATATAATTTTCCTACTCGTGAGTACCCACTCCCTGAATACAGATTACATTTGGAATGTAGAAATCGAAGCCGCCATGCGGCGGCACGAGGCAGGTACGGCGAAGGTTGTCCCCATTATTTTGTCCAAATGCCTTTGGGAGGAAACAGATCAGGAGGGCAATTACATTTTTCCACCCGCTAAGCTGAATGCCTTGCCCACCAAAGGCAAACCCGTCAGCGAGTGGTCTAGCAGGGAAGACGCCTGGGACGAAGTGTCAAAGGGGGTGAAGGAGCTTTGCAAGCAAATATCTGCCCAGCTTTGAGCTACATAGACACTTTGTAATAGGTGTTTTTCTGCTTTCCTATACCACCTTGCGTCATAAAATTGCTTATATTTGTTAAAGAATCTCCATACTCATGAGCATCTCTGTCTTATCCGCTAAGTTGCTAAAGTATCCTTACCTTCCGTTGATACTGGCAAGGGTCAGCCGTCAGTTGGAGGAAGAGGCCACCCGTCGCCAAGCCTTCCGCGAGTGGCTGGATAAGGACAAGAAAGCCGAGTTTATCAATGGGGAGGTGGTTATGCACTCACCTGTGAAGCAGATTCACCTTAGAATTTCTAGGAATCTAGCCTTACTCTTGGATATACACGTGCGAAAACACAAGTTGGGTGTCATCATGGTCGAGAAGGCACTCATCGCCCTGACGCGCAACGACTACGAACCCGATTTGGCCTTCTTCCGGCAGGAGGTAGCCAATACCTTTCAGGACGACCAGATGCTTTTTCCTGCCCCTGATTTCGTGGTAGAAATCCTCTCCAAGTCAACCGCCAATTACGACCGGGGCATCAAGCTGACCGATTACGCAGCCCACGGCGTGCGCGAGTATTGGATCATCGACCCCAGCCGTGAAGTCGTGGAACAGTACCTCCGTGTGGGGGAAGACGAGGCTTTCATGCCCCCCAGTAAGCTGCACATCGGCCACACCCTCAGCAGTAAGGCCATCGCGGGTTTCGAGATTCCGGTAGAAGCCATCTTCCAGGATGGTGCCTGTGAGGAGGCATTGAAGTTGTTGTTGGGGTAAAATGGCACTCCATTGCTTCGTTGCAAGGGGTTTGAAACCCCTTGCAACGAAGCAATGGAACTCAAAAACAAAAAGATATGGGAAAAACTTACCATGCCCTTTGGGTACACCTGGTATGAGCCACCAAATACAGGCAGCCACTCATAGTGCCTTCGCTGAAATTACCGCTGTACGACAAAATGCGGGAAATTGCCAAAGAACAGGATTTTCACCTCGATTTCATCAATGGCATTGAGGATCATGTACACCTACTCGTGGGGCTAAAATCGACAGATTCTATCCCCAATATCGTCAAGAACCTCAAAGGCATCACCCATATTTGGGTGCGGGATAATGAGCTGTCGGAAACCTATTTCCATTGGCAAGACGGCTATGCTGCCATCTCTGTCAGCCCCGACCGGGTACCAACTGTACGGGGTTATATCCGGAAGCAAGAGGAACACCACAAAAAAGAAACCGTTGAAACGGAATGGGAAACCTTCAAGTCGCAGGCAACGGAGGCAATGGGGAAAGCCTCAAAACGCCAGCAGCTCGGCATACACCCGATCTACCGGTAAGCCCATGATGTTGGTGTGCGTGCCCTCTATTTTATGAATTTTGCATAAGCCGATCCATTCCTGTATGGCGTAAGCGCCGGCTTTGTCGTATGGCTGGAATTTTTGGATGTAATAGTCAATTTCCGCTGGAGATAGCTCGCCAATGTGCACTTTAGACAGGCTGGAAAAGGAAACTTTTTTTTCCGACGACAACAAGCAAACCCCCGTAAACACATCGTGTACCCGCCCCGATAGCTTGCTGATGATCCGAAAAGCATCCTCGTAATCCACCGGTTTGCCATAAATGACACCATCCAGGATGACCACACTATCGGCAGCCAGAGCTATCTCGCCTTGTTGAAGGCTGCTTCTGGCCGCTTCTGCTTTTTTGATGGCCAGGTACTCGGCAACCTCTTCTACGGGCAGCTCTTCGGGATAATCTTCGGGAATGTCCGTAGGGCGCACTTCAAACTGAAAACCGGCCTTTTCCAATAAATCCCGGCGGCGCGGGGAGGCCGAAGCCAGTACAATTTTCTTGTGTAAAACCTCCATTATGATAATACTAAAATGAGCAACAATAAGATGCCGCTGAGCATGATGAATTTAGCCAGGTGACTTACTTGGCGAATTTGTTGTTTGTTTTTTGCTCGAATGAGCAGATAATTGGCGATGACAAGGGGCAAATAAATGAATCCGATTGCAAAAACGAGGGCTTCCCAACCCCAGCTTTGCTGATTCAACACGAGCATGTAGCTCAAGGTCAAAGCCAGCAAGAGGGCAAAAGCCATGGCGACCCATTTCGATTTTTCTGCGCCTATCACCAACGGCAGCGTCCTGTAATTACCAACACCATCGCCCTCCATGTCTTCAATATCTTTAACAATTTCTCTGAAAACCGTAGAAAGAAAGGCAAATAAGAGATAAAAAACGAACAATTGCTGGATGTACGCCGCGCTTTCAGGTAGGCGATAGGTCAAGGCCACAAAAGCCTTCCGTTCGGCAAACCAAACAATGCCCGCTACGCCTGCGCAAAAAGCAGCGATCAGCAAATTGCCGATTAAGGGTTCTTTTTTTAGCCGCAGCGAATACATAAACAGGGCTGCTACGGCAACGGGAAAAATATTGACCAGCGGTAAATTGCGGACATACAAAGCCAGGTACAAAGCCACCAAAAAGCCGATGAAATTGAGGCAAAAATACATCCAATATACCGTTTGTATCTTAAAGGCCCGGTTGATGATGACTTTATGCGGCTTGTTGATGAGGTCGATTCTGAAATCGGTCAGGTCATTGATGATATAGCCCCCTGCTGTAATGAGTACCGTTGTCAACACCAGTAAACTGAAGTGCCGGTAATCCAATATGGCGCTTAGTTTGGCGGCTTTAAATGCAGGCACAAGCAGGTAGTGGTACAAAAAATATTGGGTGAGTGCTACAATCAACAAGTTGGGCCAGCGAATGAGTCGGAAAAAGGATTTCAACATGGCATTGAATTAATGATTGGGAACTGCCCAGTGCCCATTCAGGCGCAATACTTTTTCGATGACATCCCGAACGCAGCCTTCTCCACCTTTATAGGGGGAAACGTAGTTGGCAATGCTAAAGATTTCGGGAGCGGAATCAGCGGGACATACTGGCAAGCCTACCCGCCTCATCACCTTATAATCGGGCAAGTCGTCGCCCATGTACAAGATATGAGCCGGATCAAAATCGTACTTTTTAACCAGGGATTCAAAAACAGCTATTTTATCGTGTACCCCCAGGTGAATTTCTTCAATACCCAACTTTTGCAGCCTGGAGCGAACGCCCTCCGAACTGCCGCCACTGATGATACAAATGCGATAGCCCTCGTCAACAGCCCGGCGAATGGCATAACCGTCCCGCACATTCATACTGCGCAACTGATGCCCTTCTTCCGTCACCAACACCTGATTGTTGGTCAAAACCCCGTCAACGTCAAAAAAAAAGGTTTTTACCGAGGCAAATTGTTCTAAATGATTCATTTTCGCTGATGCTGATTCTCGCAAAAGTAAGGCAAGCCACGGGGTTCGACTAATTTTAAGCGCGGTTTTTTTAGGATCAATGCCGGGTAATCACTTATTTTAGGCACAAAAAGGAAAATTTATGTTCCAAGCCACGACTTATAGCAACCGTAGAAAAACCTTAGCCGAAAAATTGGACAGGGGTTTGCTGCTGTTCCTGGGCAATGAAGACAGCCCAATGAATTATACGGATAACACTTATCGCTTCCGGCAGGACAGCCAGTTTTTGTACTATTTCGGCATCGACATGCCCCATTTGGCAGGCATCATTGACGTCGATTCTGGAGCAAGTACGCTGTATGGCACTGAGCCCGATATGGATCATGTGATCTGGATGGGTGCCCTACCAAGTCTGAAAGAGTTGGCCGCTCAATCCGGCGGAGCCCATACCCGCGATTTTGGGCAATTGGGCGAAGACCTTGCGGCGGCAATAGCTCAAGGCAGGCCTGTTCATTTCCTGCCGCCCTACCGAGCTGATAATCAGATCCGTCTGAGCAAATGGTTGGGTATTTCACTGGATGAGTTGAACAGCCGGGCTTCTATTCCCTTGATAAAAGCAGTGGTCAGCATGATGGCCTACAAAAGCCCGGAAGAGGTAGCTGAAATGGAAAAAGCGGTGAACATTACGCGCAGCATGCACATCGCAGCCATGAAAGCGACACGCCCCGGCTTCAAAGAATCCGATCTGGCAGGCATCGTCGAGGGGATGGCCATTGCTGCTGGCGGGCAATTGGCTTATTCTGCCATACTGAGTGTGAACGGGCAAATACTGCACAACCACTACCACGGCAATACCTTACAGGAAGGCAAGTTGGTATTGGGCGATTTTGGCGCGGAAGCACCTTCCCATTACGCTGGCGATATTACCCGTACCTTTCCAGTGAGCAAAACATTTAGTGCCCGCCAAAAGGACATTTACGAAATTGTGCTGGAAGCAGAAGTAAAGTCAATTGAAGCCTTGCAGCCGGGCGTGCCTTACCGGGACATTCACCTGGGGGCTGCTACCATCATCGCAACGGGACTAAAAAACCTGGGGCTGATGAAAGGTACGATCAGTGATGCCGTGGAGGCTGGGGCGCATGCACTGTTTTTCCCGCACGGGCTAGGACACATGATCGGTCTGGACGTACACGATATGGAAGGATTGGGTGAAAACTACGTGGGCTATGACGAAGACATCCAACGTAGCACTCAGTTTGGCCTTCGTTCGCTGCGCTTGGGTCGCCGATTGGAAGCGGGCTTTGTCCTGACCGTAGAGCCGGGCATTTATTTTATTCCGCAGTTAATAGACCTATGGGAAAGTGAAGGCAAATTCAGCGATTTCATCAATTACGATGCCCTAAAAGCCTATCGCGATTTCGGCGGCATCCGCATCGAAGACAACGTGTTGGTTACTGCATCTGGTTATCAGGTGTTGGGACAACCCATTCCCAAGAAGGTGGACGAGGTGGAGGAGTTGAGGGATGTTTAGGTTTCAGGTTTCTAGTTTTCCTGCCCCCGTCCGATCCCGCTGAGCGTATCGGCCGCAGCGGGATCATCCCGCCCGGATTGATCCGGTCGGTCGGGCCGGGCGGGCGACTGAAAGGCGGGTGGTTTTTTACCCCGCTGATCCCGCGAAAAACGCGGGAAAAGACGAGCAAGTTTCTGGAACTAGGAACTAGAAACTAAATTCAGCCTCAGTTTTCCCAAAACTTCCAATTGAAGCCATCGCCTTTTTTCTTGTTGCGTTTTTTGGCAGCGCGGTTTTCTTTGGCGGTGCGTTTGTCCAGCACATAGCGGACGGATAGCCCGGTTTGGGTATAAATGGTTTTAGCTCCTCCCGACAAGTTGATAGAGGGTTTGAAGTCGTAAGAAACGTTCAGGCGAGCTAGTGTGATTTCCAGTCCTCCAATGAAAGTGATGCCGAAAGGGTCGCGGTAAAGCGCTCCGGTCTCCGTGTTGGTTTCTGAAATCCAGCCCTTGTGCAGGCCGCCGCCGTAATACAAATTGAAGCGCCGGGATATGACCGGGTAATGTTGTTCTGCCAAAAGGGTGACCATTGCCTCTTCCCGTTGCAAACTGGATTGGATGATGCCTTCCAAGGTTGTTTTAGTGAAAATCCGTTGCTGTACGGTGATGCCCCAATCGGTACCTAGGCGAAGCCCCAAAGAGGTGTCGTAAGATTGGGCGAATATGCTAGTAAAAGCAGCGGTAGTAAGGGTTAAAAGCAGGCCGATTTTTTTCATAACCCCATAACGACAATCAATTTCACATTATTCTATTTCCCATTTTATTTTCAAATGAAGCCGAAAAAAAATGAGAGGCAATAAACCTTCCCGAAAAAAAGTACTCATCCCCATCCGGGAACCACTGCGTCATTACCTGAACACGCACAACCGGGTGACCCATTTGCCCATCCAATACGAGGACTTGCTGCGCTACGATGCGGCGCTGCCGCTCATCGACCAAATGGGGAACGATACCCATTGGGAAACGGTGTATTACACCCAATCCGATTGGGGGGAAATTTCTAAAGCGATGAAAACCATCTACGCTTTACTCAAAACGGATGGCGATGTTCACGTGTTGGATCACCTCAATGTAGCTCGAGTTGACTATTGTACCTTTGGCAATACCAAGCCGTTCAGGGTGCGCATTAGCAACCGCCTCAACGATAATTACGACCATTTTTACATCAAAAAAGCGGATGCCTCCCGCATTTATGGCCTGGAACTGGAGGATTTGCTATCGCCCAACCGAGTCATTTTTTTGGTGGATGGCAATACCATGATCGAAGAACACGTGGCAGGCATTCCGGGCGATGATTTTATGAAAAGAAACCTGGAAGACACCACTTTCAACCAAATTCGACTTGCTAAAGAATTCATCAAGTTCAACGAAAGGTGCTTTGTCCGACTTTTGGGGGATATGCGTTCTTACAACTATGTCGTGGACATCACACCCGATATAGAAGGTTCCCAATTCCGTTTGCGGGCCATCGATTTTGACCAGCAATCTTACGAGGGGCGCAAAAGTTTTTACCTGCCCCAATATTTCAAAGAGAATAACCCCATCATTGAAATAGGTATCCAGCACATGCGCCACGAGACCGTTAAGCAATACCAACTGGAAGAGCGCAGCTTGATAGCGGCTCGGGTAAAAACCTCAGAAAAGCAATTTTACGACTTGAAGGCGATCATGGAAGCCGATGAACTATCTAGCGCCGACAAAATAAAAAGGCTGGGCGAAGAGCTGGCCTACCACCACAAAAACGATTCTTTTAAAAAATGTGTTACTATGGGGCAGTTGGTGTTCAACAACATCCGGCTGCTTTTACAGAAAGATTTCAAGCAAAGTACCAATTTTTTACCATGAGTAGGGAATCGCTCACGCCAACGGAAATGAATCGCTATGCCCGACATTTGGTGCTGCCCAATTTTGGGTTAGAAGCTCAGATGCGGCTTAAACAGTCTTCCGTGCTGGTCATTGGTGCCGGCGGCTTGGGCAGCCCTATATTGTTGTATTTAGCCGCTGCTGGCGTAGGTTGCTTGGGCATAGTGGACTTCGATCGGGTTGACTTGAGCAATTTGCAGCGTCAAGTGCTTTACGACGAAACCGATATAGGTGCCTGGAAGGCAGAGCGAGCCGCGCAAAAGTTGCAACAACTCAATTCGGACATCCAAGTAAAGCCCCACTGCACTCGCCTGAGCCGGGAAAACGCCCTGGAATTATTCGCTCCATACGATTTAATTATTGATGGGAGCGACAATTTTCCTACTCGGTATTTGGCAAACGATGCAGCAGTACTAGCCGGGAAGCCCTACGTTTATGGCGCTATATACCGCTTTGAAGGCCAGGTGGCTGTTTTCAACGCCTTGCGCTCGGATGGCAGCCGTGGCCCCAATTATCGGGATTTGCACCCAACGCCACCCCCTCCCGAACTGGTGCCGAATTGCCAGGAAGGTGGCGTTTTGGGGGTATTACCCGGTATTATTGGAAGCATGCAAGCTATGGAAGCCATCAAACTCCTGGCTGGCTTACCTTGCGCTTTGGATGGTCGCCTTTTCCTCTATGACGCTCTGGAATGGCGCACAATGACTATTGAAATACCCAAGAATCCGGCAGTAAAAATTGCCGAACTCGTTGATTATGAAATATTTTGCGGTCTAACACCTGCGATCGCGGCCCTTAGCCCCCATGATTTAAAAGCCAGGTTACAAGCCAATGAGCCTTTGCAATTGATAGACGTGCGAGAAAATCATGAAAGGGTAAAAGGGCATATAGGCGGGCTGCATATTCCTTTGGCTGCATTACCGGATCAACTCGAAAGAATAGACCCCTCCCATACGGTGGTCGTTTATTGCCAAAGTGGCAAAAGGAGCGAGCGTGCTCTGCAAATCATTGCCAATAACATCCAAGTGCCCCGTTTGTACCATTTGGCAGGAGGCATAGCCGCCTGGGAATTGGAAAATACAGTTACTGCTTCCTAAAGCGCTTGATGGACTTAACCACGATAGGCGGCAATAGGTCATTCGCCAAATTGACCATCCCGTTGAAAACCTTCATTTGAGTGGAATCCTGTTCTTTTCTGGCAGCGAAGGTAGTTGTAATTCGGTTCTGTTGTGCCGCACTGACTTCTTCGGCCGGACGTCCATTGGTGTAATAGTACAAGGCCAGGGAGCGGCGGCTTCGGTCGGGGGGGCAGGTCAAAGGGTCGGGATGGCCGTGCCAGGAATAATCTGTAGTGGAAAAGATGGCCATTCGATTGAAGATGGGCGAGATGCGGGTTACACAGCGGCTCATGTCGCGTTCCCACAATTCAAAGTGTCCGCCATATTCTTCTTTCCAATCTTCATTTAGATAAACCAGTACATTGATCCGGCGATCCAGGTTCATCGTTTTGTGCTTGTGAAAATCTACGTGCAATTTCAAAAAACCGCCCGGCTTGATTTGGTGCAAACCGCCGCCTTCAAAGTAGGGGTCTGGAATCAGCGTTTCTTTGATGCCCGTCAGGTTTTGCAAAAACTCCAAAAAAGGCTGGGCATTTAAAAAGTGCATCAGGCTTCGGGTCAAAGGCCCAAAACGGTATTCTCCTTTGGAGGCATACTTGATTTCGTTGGGGTTCTGATAAAACACTTCGTTTTTGTCTTTCCCCATTTCCGGAAACTCTGCCAATACTTCCCTAAGCATATTCGCGTTGAGAAAATTATCGAAATAGATGCTCGGGAAGGGTTTGGCATTGGCATATTCTTCGTGTTTTAGCCGTCCCAAATCCACTAGTTCATCCAGGGAAATGTCTATGTATTGGCGCGTTTGTTCCATATTTATTCCTTTAGGCGTGCAAATATAGGCATGATTAATAAGGTATTTGTATCTTTATTCACCCAAATTAAAAACCATGCCTGGAAATAATCCACACGACGAGTTGTTCAAAGCCACTTTCTCTATTACATCAGAAGTAGCGGTTTTCCTAAAGTATTACCTACCTCACTTAGGCAGACATCTCCATTTAAAATCTTTAAAACAAGAACAAACGTCCTATATCAGTGAAAACCTCAAAGAATTCTTTTCAGATATTGTTTATACCTGCAAATGGAAATCCGCTGATGACTCCATGTCATCAGGTATAAAAATTGCCTTTTTGCTAGAGCACAAGAGTTATCTGCCCGATAACATTTATATACAACTACTTCGTTACTTAACGGAAACCTATCACTACCAATATCAAAACAAACAAGCCCTACAGTTGACTATTCCTGTCGTAGTGTATCACGGGGCAGATAAATGGCAAATGCGCACTTTTGAAGATTACTTTGAACTACCAGATCAATACTAGACAAAATACCTCCCTTCTTTCAGTTATGAACTGATTGACCTGCGTTCAATGGCCAGAGAAATAATCATTAAGCAGAATATAGGCTTTATATTAAGAAGTACCTTTCTGCTCTTTAAGCATAAAAATGACAAAAGCTTTTTAGAGGAATTTTCAGAGGAAATCTTTACTTTTGTAGAAAGCAGAGAACTAAACGAAGATCAAAAATTGTTTTTTTTAAAACAACTGTTTTTTTATTTATTCAGCACCCTCAGCTTTCAGCCTGAAGAGTTCTTGGAATTCACCAAAAAATTGCCTGCTATGACAAAGACTATTGCGAATAGCTTATACGACAACCTGCTTCAAGAAGGCCTTGAAAAAGGCCTTGAAAAAGGCATCGAAAAAGGTGTGAAAAAAGGAGAGATTTTGGAAATACAACATCAGGTGATGCTATTACATCGTATGCTTGAAAGAGGGATAGAAATGAGCCTCATGCATCAATTATCTGCCTTACCAGAGCTATTCATCCAGCAATTTTGCCAGTATTTCTCAATTGAAAACATCCAGCCATTAATTGAAAACATCCATCAAGCTAGTGAGGCTCCTACAATCGAAGCTATGCAAAATGACCTAAAAGAGGCTTTATTACAATATGGTTTTACAACAACTGCTATCGAAGCACTACTAGCCGCTACTAGTTCATCCCATACTTTCTGAATGCATTAAGCCATCAGCCAATTTCCTCATCCACCAGATACTGATTGCGATCTGAAGCGGTGCGGGAAACCAATTCAGCTAAAAAACCCGTTACAAACAGCTGCGTTCCTACAATAAACATCAATATGCCGAAATAAAACAAGGGCCGATCGTCCATGTCGTAGAATTGATAGACCAACTTAGCTATACTCAGGTAGGTCAAAATTAGAAAGCCAAGCATCAGAAAAATAAAGCCCAAACTTCCAAAAAAGTGCATAGGCCGCTTGCTAAAACGCGAAATAAACATCACCGAGAGTAAATCCAAAGGCCCGCGGATAAAGCGCTCTACGCCAAACTTAGTGACTCCGTATTTGCGTTCCTGATGTTGCACTACTTTTTCCCCAATGCGCTTGAATCCGGCCCATTTCGCCAATACCGGAATGTACCGGTGCATCTCGCCATACACCTCTATGCTTTTGACAACTTTATTTTTATAGGCTTTCAGTCCGCAATTGAAGTCATGCAAATGTATGCCGGTCATGCTGCGTACCGTCCAATTGTACAACTTACTTGGCAGGTTTTTGGTCAATACCGGATCAAAACGCTTTTTTTTCCAGCCGGAAACTAAGTCAAAGCCTTCCTCTGCAATCAGACGGTACAATTCAGGTATTTCATCGGGGCTATCCTGAAGGTCAGCGTCCATCGTTATGACCACCCTACCTTTTGCTTTGGCAAAGCCTATATTCAGCGCCGCCGATTTGCCATAATTGCGCCTGAATTTGAGGGCTTTAACGCACTCGTTCTGAGCCGCCAATCGCTCAATAACTTGCCAGGAAGCATCGGTGCTGCCATCGTCTATAAATAAAATTTCATAGGAAAAACCCTGCTTTTCCATCACCCGGCGAATCCAAGACTCCAACTCTGAGAGGGATTCTTCTTCATTCAACAATGGTATAACGACTGAAATATCCATAGGTTTATTCCTGATCCGACAAGCATTTTAATTAGCTAGACTTTAGCATCTAATCAATCTTTTACCAATGGCGACATAGCCAACGCCAATATAAAACCGCCTATCAAACTGCGCGCATAAGCTAAAATCGTAGTGCTGAACGTCACTTTAAAAGCAGCGGCATCGCCCAGACTTTTCAACAGTTCCTGTCGTTGTTTGTCATCCATCAAATCCCTGTTTTTTTCCATAGCTGCCCGCATCATGTCGCGCTGCAAATCTACCAAACCAGGATCAATCCATGCATATAGTAGCCAATAAAAGAGGTAATAGATCAAATTAGCGACCACAAACACCAGAAAAGCCGTTTGGAGTGCATTCTGAAAGGTATAGTTCCCTGCCTTGTTTTTGCGGTCTGCTTGTACTGCTTGCCACATGAAGACCAAATAAATGATCAAGGAGCCCCAATATATCCAGGGGTTGAACATCCATGCTGGCTCAACAAAATACAAAAGCAGGAATAAGCCAACGGTGCTTATTCCTGCCAGTAATCCATATCGGACTGCGATACGTTTAAACATATCTCTGTTTTATTTGACTTCCTTCTTCATCACTGCCGCAACGATAAGGGCAATGATTAGTCCGGTTACAAATGAGCTTACACCTGCAATAATACTCATGGCAACAGGGGTAAACATCCATTTCATCATATTCAAGGCCTGATCGGCATCAGCTTCACTCATGCCTTGGTTTTCCATCATTTGTTCGCGGGACATGTCTAGTATCTCCTGCATCAGATTGGGTTCAATGACGGTAAAAAACAAAAAACTCCATACCAACGTGATCAGGGCAATGACCAATTGCAGCTGAAAACCAGCTTTAAAGCCTTTTCCGAAATTGATGAAACCGCCCAATAGTTCATCCCGGTATTTTTTCACCACCATCATGTTGGCGGTAATGAGCACGGCCCAGTTGATCAGCGTAATGATCCAATTGGAAGCACCTTTTCCGCTGTAATCGGTAAAGCCAGCCAAATGAGCGGCCAACCCAATCACAATCATAATCATTGCCGCCAATAAGCCATGACGCAATGCAATCGGCCAAGGTGAAGCATTTGAGTTGACTGGTCCCTGTTGATCGATTAATTCATTCATAGTTCGATAAAGTTGGTTAATGAATGTCGGCAAGTTGACGACAAAATGCTAAACCATCAAATTTTTTCTACAAATATGCCACTTCTGCCTATCTTTTCCTCACATTTCCTTGTTCTATGGATAAAAAACGTGTATCATGAAAACCGCTTCCTTGCTCCTGCTTGTTTTTTTTACCCTAAGTGCCTGCCAAAACAATAACGCTTCCCAAACAGCACCCACCAATAACAGTCCAGCCGAGTTGGCTCAAGCTGTCAGTTTCGCATTCAAAAAAGACGTCAATTCCGGTTTGGATAAATACTGGTACCAAGGTAAAGCTGAACTGAATCGCTATGATTTGCAACAATTCCGCTACGCCGACGTACATCCGGGCGAGGTGGTCATCGTTTTTGTTACCGAAGATTTTCTGACAGATAAACAAGTGAAAAATGAGCGGTATCAAAGCGAAAATAGTGTCCCCATTTTAAAAATGAACCACATCAGCCGATTTACGACCGGCCTTTATGATTATTCCATTATGAAATCGGTTTTCACACCAGTTGAAACGGCCAAGCACCCGCAAACCCTTAAAACCACGACTTCGACACAAGACTGGTGTGGCCATACTTTTATGCAGTTTAATTACGGGGATGGTCAATACAAAAGCACCTTGCTTTCCTACTTCGAATCGGAAGCCGACCAAATCAAAGCAATCCCCTACGCCATTTTGGAAGATGAGTTGATGAATCGTATCAGAATGAACCCGGAAGGTATGCCCATCGGTTCGCTACAAATGATCCCAAGCGCCAGCATCTTGCGTTTGCTGCACCTGCCTGCCGAAGCCGTTCAAGCAGAAGCCAGTATGTCAGCCTATGCAGGAAGCGATTTTACAGGAGAAGGCTTGAAAATGTACGAAGTCCAGTTTCCCAAACTAAAGCGCACCCTGCAAATCGTCTTTCAATCCGAGGCACCCTATCTGATAGAGGGCTGGACAGACACCTACCCCGGCCGGGGCGACAGCACTTTAAAAAAATCCATTGCCAAACGCACCCATACCATCCTGGAAAAATACTGGCAGGAACACGACTTGGATGATGCCCCTTTGAGAAAAGCATTTGGCGTAGAAGCGTTTCCATTTTAAGTAACGCAGAAAAAACAAATTTCCCGAAGAGACTGACATAGGGTTGTCAGTCGTGCCTATTTACTTTGCCCATTAATAAAAGCTAAGTACAAGATGCATACCACCAATTATTTCAACACTTTCATCGAAATTGCACCTGATTGCCCGGTAACTTCAGCTGAAGTTCCTCCTAATCAATCAGAAAATACTTCCATAGCTACCTTGCAATTTGAAATGATTGCCCACCATCCTTATGGCTATACCTCCGATGAAGTGCTATTTGCTATCCATTGCAAAAGGAAAGGACTGAACAACGACCTTGAATCGGAGCAGGCAGCTTTTTTCTCTAAAGGTCAGCCTTGTTTGCGCAGCTCTCCACTGCCCAAGCGATATGGTTGGGGACTGCATTACAACGATGCAGGTAAAGTAGCCATTTATCCGGTTGAATCGGAAGCATACAAACGTTTTCAAAACGATGACTCCTTGAAGCAGATCAAAGCCATGCGATCAAAGCGGGGCTAGTGCCTTTGTTTCAGCCATTTATCCAATAGTGATACCGCTCTTAATCGGGGCTTCTCAAATGTGGTAGGCTCATCCAAGGCCGCACGCAGTGCCTGTACTTCCGATTTATAATTAGCACCTATGTTTTGAAACTTATCCACGGTGCGGAGTAGCCGTTCAATTTCCCAGCTAAATCTATCCGAGTACAAGTCATAATCGCCCCGGCAATTTCGGATGTCTTCCCGGATCAGTTTGGCTTGAATCAATATGCCTTGACGAATGGGTTCTACAAACAGGGATTTATCCTCTACCTCATTGGAAGCCAGGAAGATAAAAGCCTGTGGTGCCCAGTCGTTTTGCAAGCGACGAACCAGCTCTTCCTGCCAGTCTGGACGGCTTTTGAGCTTAGCCAATGCCCGTTCCCGCACATCCGGCGCATGATTCGCATCCGTAAAAACATATAGAAACACGGCATCTTTTGATACATCCGTCGTATCTATCTGATTCAGATGATCCTGGTGAATTTTATCTTCAAATGCTTGTTGGCTTTTAATAACAGCCATATCATTCCGTATGTAATGAACGGCTATGAATAATAATGCCAATATACCCAACACCAAGCCGACATAAATCGGCCCTTTATAAAGTGCGGCAGGAACAGCACCCGGCTCGGTGTGGAGCAGAACGCCCGCAGCCAAAACGAGCATCACTGGAAGCACGGCAGGCAAGTATTTGAAAACTTGACGGATAGGCACCGGCAAGTCGCCCACACCTTCGCCCAACAAAAAGAAGCCATTGCCCAACATGACCAGTAAAAAACCAATAATAATCAGCCCACTTGAAGCGCCTACCCAGGCAAAATGGCCTTTCCAAGCTATGATGGCCGTTACAATCGCCAGGCTGACTGAAAATACCAGAATGCCAATAATAAGCGACCAAGCATAGCCAACGACGGCATCGCCCCCTCTTGGCACCGTGCTGAGGTACATCATATTAAACAATAAGATGGCCACCAAAGCAGCTAAGCCTAAAAACACATTGCCAATTATAATCATAGGTTGTCTATTCTCGTTTTTATGCTTTTATGAACGCAGTACCATAACATCACCTTCCATTTCATACGATCCACGGCCCGAAGTAGTTTGTTGCTTCACTGCTTGTTGCCCTACGAAATCCATGATCCATTGCCGTTGCTTCAAAGGCAATTTCGTTTGGGCTTCCCACTGAGATTCCGATGGAAAAAACAACAGTGCCAGGGCATCGCCTCCGCCAAATTCCCAGTAGCCGTTAAAGCTGCCCTCGTTGCTTTGGTAAGTAAAACTGCCGCCACGGCCTTCGTTGTAAAAAAAGACTTTTGGCGCATTAATTTCCACATTTTCTAAATAAAGTTGGGCAATAATTGTTGCAGGAGCTGTTTCCAACTGATGGATTAGCATGAGCCATTTCCGAATATCGAGAAATTTAACCAACTGGCTCTGATCAATGAGGTCGAACCACTCCGTCAGGGTTTTACCCGTAGTGGCATTTAGGTTTTCGATGAAAGGCGCTTGTTCTTCAAATAGGGTTGACATGTGGTGTATTGGTATTGATGGTTCTCCAGTTTTGAGTGCTTGTTTTTTCCAAAGTACTACCCTACCCGACCGATGTAATTCTCAGGACTTACCCGCTTCAATTCCTCCTTCAGCTCGGGGCGGACTTCTAAATCGTCTATGAAACGATGGATGTCCTCTTTTCGTACCTGCTCTTTGCCACGGGTCAGATCTTTCAATGCTTCATAAGGTTGTTCATAGGCTTCCCGGCGCAGGATGCTTTGGATGGCTTCCGCTACGACCATCCAATTATTTTCCAGATCGGCCCTTAATTTGCCTTCATTGAGCAGCAACTTGCCCAGTCCTTTTTCAATGGATTTGAAAGCGATCAGGGTATGGGCAATCGGTGTACCGATGCTGCGCAAAACGGTGCTATCCGTCAGATCGCGCTGCAAACGGGAAACGGGGAGTTTGTCTGCCAAATGGGTAAAAATGGCATTGGCCAGCCCCAAATTACCTTCCGCGTTTTCAAAATCAATAGGGTTGACCTTATGCGGCATGGCAGAAGAGCCGATTTCGCCTTTCACCGTTTTCTGACGGAAGTAATCCATCGAAATATACGTCCAAACATCCCGGCAAAAATCAATCAGCACCGTATTGATGCGCTTCATGGCTTGGAAAAGAGCGGCCAGGTTATCGTAGTGCTCGATCTGTGTGGTCGGGTAAGCCCGGCTCAAGCCCAGGGTGTCTTCGACAAATTGCCGGGCAAAAGCATGCCAATCCACATCGGGATAAGCCACATAATGCGCGTTGAAATTCCCCGTTGCCCCGCCAAATTTGGCTTTGATGCTCACTGACTGTAGTTGCTGAAGCTGCTCCTTGAGTCGAGCGACGAATACTTCGAATTCTTTACCCAATATGGTTGGGGAAGCGGGCTGCCCATGGGTACGCGCCAGCATGGGTATGTCCATCCAGCCCAACGCCAATGTGTGCAGATGGCTGGTCAAATTGTCCAATTCAGGAATCATCACCCAATCCAGGGCATGTTTTAAACTCAGCGGAATGGCCGTATTATTAATATCCTGGGAGGTCAGCCCAAAATGCAAGAATTCTTTATACGGACTCAAACCCAACTGATCAAATATTTCTTTCAAAAAATATTCCACGGCTTTTACGTCGTGGTTGGTCACCTTTTCGATGTTTTTCACCTTCTCCGCATCCTCCAGCGAAAAAGCATTGCACAATCGAATCAGTTCATCCTTTTTCGGTTCGGGAAAATCTTTCAACTGGGGCAATGGCCAATCGCAGAGCGCCAAAAAGTACTGCACCTCAATCAAAACCCGGTACTTGATCAAAGCGTATTCTGAAAAATAATCGGCCAGGATTTCCGCTTTATCCCGATACCTTCCATCAATGGGTGAAATGGCTGTTAGCATGTTTATTGTTTAAAAAAAAATAGTTCTTTGACAAATGGAGTGATTAAAGCAAAAATATTTGTAGTGTGCAAAAAATTACTTGGCGAAAATCATTGCTCCTTACAGTCGGCTTGCTTTCCGCTAAGTCTTTTCCCACAGCATTTGTCAAAGAAGGAAAAAAATTTTGTCCTCAAGGAGCGTTTTTATAACTTGCCCGGAGCACATAAGGTTTAAAAGTAATGGAAATTTCGCTGGCAAAAGAAGCGCTGAAAAAATACTTTGGCTACGATAGCTTCCGCCCCATGCAAGCAGAGATCATTCAGCACATCTACGCCGGAAAAGATGTTTTGGTCTTGATGCCCACGGGGGGTGGCAAATCGCTTTGTTACCAAATTCCGGCCATCACCTTACCCGGTACAGCCGTGGTAGTGTCGCCACTTATTTCCCTGATGAAAGACCAGGTGGAAAGCCTCCGAGCCAACGGGGTTAGCGCGGCTTTTCTCAATAGCAGCCTCGATGCAGCCGATCAGTATATGGTAGAAGAAGATTTTTTTCAGGGCAAACTGGACTTGCTCTATGTTTCTCCCGAAAAGCTGCTTTCCCAACAATTTCTGCCGCTGTTGCAAAAAGCCAAGATCAATCTTTTTGCCATCGACGAAGCCCATTGTATTTCTGCCTGGGGCCACGATTTCAGACCAGAATACACACAAATGCGCTTCCTAAAACGCAGTTTCCCCAAAATCCCGGTTATTGCGCTGACAGCTACTGCCGATAAAGTGACGCGCAAAGATATATTATCTCAATTGCAATTGCCCGATGCTGCCGTTTTTATAGCTTCTTTCGATCGCCCCAATTTGAGCCTAGAGGTACGCCCTGGCCAAAAAAGATTGCAACAAATTGCCCAATTTCTGCGCCAGCGCCCGGGCCAGGCAGGCATCATCTACTGTCTCAGCCGCAAGAGCACCGAAGACGTAGCTGAAAAGCTCAAAGATGCCGGTTTTTCTACCCGTTGCTACCATGCTGGCTTGTCGGAATCCCAGCGCAGCAAAGCCCAGGAGGATTTTATCAACGACAACGTACAAGTCATTTGCGCCACGATTGCTTTTGGCATGGGTATTGACAAATCGAACGTGCGCTGGGTGATCCACTACAACCTGCCCAAAAATATCGAGAGCTTTTACCAGGAAATCGGCCGCTCCGGGCGAGATGGCGTAAAAGCCGATACCGTATTGTTCTATAGCTATGGCGATGTGATGATACTCGAAGAAATCATTCGGAAAAATGAAAGTGAACAAGTGGACATCAACCTGGCCAAGTTGGAACGCATGCGCGAGTACGCCGAATCCGCCGCCTGCCGCCGCCGCCTGCTGCTCAGCTATTTTGGGGAAGATGTGCGCAAAGACTGTGGCAACTGCGACAATTGCAAAAATCCACCGACCCGTTTTGATGGCACTGTTCTGACCCAAAAGGCACTTTCCGCACTGACCCGCTTAAAAGAAAATGTCGGCTTAATCATGCTGGTAGATGTGTTGCGCGGCTCCGGCAGGAAAGAAGTTGTGGAAAAAGGTTACCACCTGATCAAAACCTACGGCGCTGGCCGGGATTTGCCCCAATCGGAATGGCAGCACTACATCCGCCAACTCATCCAACTGGGCTACCTGGAAGTTGCCCACGATGAGCACAATGTACTAAAACTCACCCCTGCCAGCCAACGGGTACTTTTTGAAAAGGAAAATGTCGAATTGGTGCGCTTTGCCACAGTCAAAGAAAGGCAGGAAAAAGCCATCAAGCAATTGGATGAAAAAATCAAACCGCTTCGCTTGCGCGATGAATTGTTCGAACACCTCAGGAAATTGCGCCGCCAACTGGCTCAGGAGCGGGGCATTCCGCCTTATATGATTTTCAGCGATGCAACGCTGGAAGAAATGGCTGCCGCCAAACCTGCCGATAGCCATCAACTATTGGCTATTTCCGGTGTTGGTGAACAAAAACTAGAGCAATTCGGGCAGGTTTTTCTGGATGCTATCCAGGAGTTTTTAAGCGAAAACAACGAGGTGCCCACTAGTTCTACTTATCACGTAAGCCTCGATTTGTTACAAAAAGGCATGAGCGTGGAAGAAGCTGCCGCCCGACGCAAACTCAGCCCGGATACCATTTATAGCCACCTGGCCATTCTGTATGAAAAAGGCGAACAAATAGACATCCATCGCTTTGTTTCCCTGGCGGAAATTGAGCGCGTCAGCCAATGCCTGCACTACCTACAGGAACCTTATAAACTGAAAGACATCTACGAATACCTCCAGCAAGAGATACCCTACCCTCAAATCAGGCTAGCGCTGGCACATAGAAGCAGGTCTCAAAAATAACCCTCTAAAACGGCCATTGAGCATCACTTCAATTCCAATACCAAGGGTGCCATAGGCGGCAAATCAATATTGCCAATCAATTTATACGTTTGTCCGCTGATCACTTCTTTGCCCTCGTGGCTGTGTCCCATCACTTCTTCGAAGCGATCGACATTCAAAGCAGTAGCCGTTTTGTTGCGGTTGAGAATCACCATGAGCTTTTTGTCCTCCAAAACCCGGAAATACACATATACCCCATTTTCCGGAACGTAGTGGATCATCTTTCCCCAGTGAACCACCGAATTGGTTTTGCGCCAATTGAGCAGTTTTTTCATAAAAGCCTGGGCGTCTTTCTGCTGCGCACTAAGCCCTTCTCCTGTAAAAGCATTCACTTTGTCGCCTGGCCAGCCGCCCGGCAGATCAGTGCGAATGATACCGTGATCGCCATCAAAGCCCGTATTGCCCATCAGTATCTCGGTGCCATAATAAATTTGCGGGATACCGCGGGTCGTAAGAAAAAAAGTGATGCCCAATTTAAACAACTCATAGTCCTCGTTGACCCAGGTATAAAAACGATTCATATCGTGATTGTCCGGGAAAATGACTAGGTTGTCAGGATCGGGATACAAAAAATCTTTGGCCAGCATTTCATAAACAGCAGCCCAGCAATTGCCTGTATTCGGGTCATTGAGCGATTTGATCAAGGCTTCGTTGACAGGAAAGTCCATCAGACTCCTCAACTCGGAAGTATAGCCATTCGGATTGACCTTCCCTTTCTGCCAATAGGAAACAAGGGCCGGATCGCCAAACCACTCCTCTCCTACTATGTTCAAATTGGGATACTCCTTCATCATCGCCTTTGTCCAGGCTGTCATATAATCCATGTCGGGATAAGGATACGTATCCATCCGGATGCCCGCCAAACCCAGGTATTCCACCCACCAGATACTGTTTTGGATCAGGTAAGTACCCAGGAACTCATTCCGCTGGTTGAGGTCGGGCATCGTCGGCACAAACCACCCATCCGTAAATAATTTTCGATCCATTTCCGTACCATGTGGATCCTGTATCGTGACTTTTCGGTGATTGGTGTTCGTATAAGCCGGCCAAGTGTTGATCCAGTCGTCCATAGGCAAATCTTTCATCCACCAATGCTCCAAGCCGCAGTGGTTGACGATCATATCCATGATGACTTTAATGCCCTTTCCCCGCGCTTCCTGACACAAAGTTTGGTATTCTTCATTGCTTCCAAAACGGGGATCAACTTTGTAAAAATCGGTTGTAGAATACCCGTGGTATGAATATTCTTCCATATCGTTTTCCAACAAAGGATTGATCCAAATGGCCGTAAATCCCAAATCTTTCAAGTAATCCAATCGCTGGCGCATGCCTGCAATATCTCCGCCATGTCGCCCGCCTTTGAAACTGCGATTGAGTTTTTCGCGCATCCCCGCAACATTGTCATTAGCCGTGTTGCCGTTGACAAAGCGATCAGGTGTAATCAGGTACATCACATCCGAATTGTCGAAACCGGGGATTTCCGCTGCACCCTCCTTGCGCATTTGCAGTGTATAGCTATACGTCGTGACTATTTTGCCGTCTTTTACGAAAGCAATGGGCACCGTACCCGGCTTGGTAGCAGGATCAATTTTCAAATCAACAAACAGGTAATTGGGATTTTTGACCTTCGTCACTTTTTCCACTTGAATGCCCGAATAAGTAATCTCAGGAGTCAGGTAGCCTACTGCTTCGCCATAGATCAGGAGTTGCAGCCCTGCTTCCTCCATACCGACCCACCAATTGGGGGGTTCTACCCGATTGATGAGGTTTTGGGCTGAAATCGCAGGAACAAAAAGACTAGCGCAAAAGATCACAAAGGCACTTAAAGGCAGCTTCATAGATTGATGTTTTAGAAAAGTAGAATGCTCACAAAAGTAGAAAAAAAAAACATACCCGGCAATTTCGCCAAATATCTATGTCGGGAACCATTCCCTTCCATTTTGTTTTTATTGTGGTGTTGTTTTATGTACCTTTGCAGGTCAAAATTATTCCAACTATACATGGTCAAAATAGGTAATGTCGAAATTGGCGAATTTCCCCTATTGCTCGCACCGATGGAAGATGTGAGCGACCCACCTTTTCGCGCCCTGTGCAAAAGGAATGGCTGTGACATGATGTACACCGAATTCATATCGGTAGAAGGGCTTATCCGGGACGCTGCCAAAAGTGTTCAAAAACTAGACATCTACGATGAAGAGCGCCCCATCGGTATCCAAATATTTGGCGCTGAATTGGACTCCATGACCCGCGCTGCGGAAATCGTCGAAGCGGCACAACCCGAAGTACTGGACATCAACTACGGCTGCCCGGTCAAAAACGTGGTTTGTCGGATGGCTGGTGCCGGCATTTTGCAAGATATTGACCGGATGGTGAAATTGACCGATGCCATCGTCAAAGCGACCAAATTGCCCGTTACCGTTAAAACCCGCTTGGGCTGGGATGAGAACACCAAGTATGTGGAGCAAGTAGCAGAACGGCTTCAGGACGTGGGCATTAAAGCACTGAGCATCCACGGGCGCACCCGCAAGCAGATGTATAAAGGCGAAGCCGACTGGTCATTGATCGGTCGCATCAAAGAAAACCCACGCATCCACATCCCCATTTTTGGCAATGGCGACATCGATAGCCCTCAAAAAGCCAAAGCCTATAAAGAGCGCTATGGCGTGGACGGCATCATGATTGGTCGGGCCAGCATTGGCTATCCCTGGATATTCCGCGAAATCAAACACTATCTGGAAACGGGTGAAACACTAGCACCTCCCACACTCCACGAAAGGGTTGACGCCGCTCGGGAACACCTGCGCCGCAGCATCAAATGGAAAGGAGAAAAATTAGGGGTGCTGGAAATGCGCCGCCACTACACCAACTACCTAAAAGGACTTCCCGGCATCAAAGAATTTCGGCAAAAGTTGGTTTCTGAAATGGAGCCTTCCTGTTTATTCGATATTTTGGATGAGGCAGAGGCTTTTTATGCAGAAGCAGCAATCATTCCTCTGGCCTAAAATACAGTACCTTGGTTTTCAATATACAGCCACACGAAAGAAAGATTTTCGAAATCATCAGTCAAACCGCAAATGACCTCGGCTATCCAGCTTATGTAGTAGGTGGTTATGTTCGAGATCGCTTGTTGGCTCGGCCATCCAAGGACATGGACATTGTATGTGTAGGTAGTGGCATTCGCTTGGCCGAACATGTAGCTGCTCGCCTGCGCCCAATTCCCAGGGTAACCGTTTTTCGTCGCTTTGGCACAGCTATGCTGAAAACCAAAGACATGGAAATTGAATTTGTAGGCGCACGTAAAGAATCCTACCGCAGCGATTCTCGCAATCCAACCGTCGAAGAAGGCTCGCTGGAGGACGATCAAAATCGGCGCGATTTCACCATCAACGCGCTGGCCGTAAGTCTGAATACCAGCGATTATGGCAGTATTATCGATCCATTCAATGGGCTTCAGGATATGGAAGATAAAATCATCCGCACGCCGCTCGACCCGGAGAAAACGTTTTCCGACGACCCCTTGCGCATGATGCGGGCCATTCGCTTTGCCTGCCAACTCCACTTCGATATACTGCCCGAAACCCTAGCCGCGATCAAACAGTACCGCCATCGAATCAATATAGTTTCCAAAGAGCGGATCAATATAGAATTGAACAAAATCATCCTATCGGATGTGCCTTCTACTGGTTTCAAACACTTGATGAATACAGGCCTGTTAGAACTCATCTTTCCAGAAATGGTCGCCCTCTACGGCGTAGAATCGCGCAATGGCAAAGCCCACAAAGACAATTTTTACCACACCCTGCAAGTGCTGGATAATTTAAGTAAAAATACCGAAGACCTTTGGCTGCGTTGGGCCGCTATTTTACACGACATCGCCAAACCAGCCACTAAACGCTTTCACCCCGAACAGGGCTGGACATTCCACGGCCATGAAGCCTTAGGGGCAGCTATGGTACCCCGCATTTTCAGCCGCCTGCGCCTGCCGACTGACCAGAAAATGAAGTACGTACAAAAACTGGTACAGTTGCACTTGCGCCCCATCAGCTTGACTAAAGAAAACATCACCGATTCGGCCATTCGCCGTCTTCTTTTTGATGCCGGTGAAGACTTGGACGACTTGATGCTGCTCTGCGAAGCCGACATTACTTCCAAAAACCCCAGCAAAGTCAAGCGCTACCTCGAAAATTATGAATTGGTCCGCGATCGTTTAAAGGAAATTGAAGACAAAGACCACCTCCGCAATTGGCAGCCGCCCATATCTGGCGAGGCCATCATGAATACGTTTAACATCCAGCCTTCGCGAGAAGTAGGCATCATCAAAAATGCCATTCGAGAAGCTATCCTGGACGGCGATATTCCCAATGAATATGAAGCGGCGTATGATTTTATGCTGGCTAAAGGCAAAGAGCTGGGATTGAAGGCCAAACTGATCAATTAAAAATATTGCTTATATTCGTTCCTGTTTACAAATACAGGAATATGAAGCTGAACACCCTATTATTTCCTGTCTTATGGCTACTGACGATCCAAATTAGCTGGGCGCAAACACCAGTAGTTGACAGCCTAAAAATTGTTTTTGCCCAAACAACAGACGATTCCATCAAATGGCTTTGCGGCGTTGAAATTGCAGCCAACCTCTATTTGAACAATACCGATTCTGCCCTTTTTTGGGCAACAGAAGGGTATCGCTATGCCCAGAAAATGCAAAATAGTCGATTGGAAGCAATCGCGTTGAGCACTACCGGCGTCGTTTATTACTACCGGGGCGATTTCGATAAAGCATTTGAATACTACTTTCAAGCACTGGAAACAGCGGAAAAAGGCGGGCATAGCAAGTCGGTTTCTACCATTCTGGGCAATATCGGAATGCTATATGGTGAACGCAAAGAGCACAAAAGAGCATTGGATTATTTGCTCAAAGCGCTGGAACACAAAAAAGAGCTGCGCGACTCTTTCGGCATTGCCCGCAATCTGGTCAATATTGGCATGACCTATTTCAACCGGGATATGCTCGATTCGGCCCTTTATTTTTACGAACAGCAAATCGCCATTTGCGAGCAGATCAATGAACCTTTTGGCAAAGCCATCGGCTTGAACAATCTGGGGCAAATCTACATGAACAAAGGTCAGTACGAAAAAGCACTGGATTACTACCAACAATCGCTGGCCATCAAAGAATCCTTGGGCAACAAAAACGGCATGTCAATCACCCTCAGCGGCATCGGTGAATTGTACCTAAAGCAGGGCGTCCCTCGCCAAGCCATTGCTCCTTTGGAAGCTTCGCTTCGATTGGCCAAGGAGTCGAATAGTTTGCCCCAACTGGTTACGCCTTATGAATTATTAACCGAAGCTTACGCTAAAACGGGCAATTATGCCAAAGCCTTTGAGTACCAAAGTGCCCTTTTAACCACCAAAGATTCCCTGAACCGAAAAGAAATGCTCGACCGGGCAGAAAGCTTGGAAGCACAATACCGTACCGAACAACAAAAAGTCCAACTGGCTGAGCAGCAGTTGGAAATCGAGCGCCAAACCAATCTGCGCAACCGCATGCTGATCATCGCTATCGTCGCCTTTTTGATCATGGCCGTCCTGTTTCAATACTACAGAAACCGGCAACAGATCAAGCAAAAAGGCATAGAAATGGCGGCTCAATTAGAACACGCGGAGGCGGAAAAGTGGCGGGAAATCAACCAGATGCAATCTACCTTTTTTGCCAATATCAGCCACGAATTCCGCACCCCATTGACACTCCTCATCGGGCCATTGGAGCGGATGATACAGGGCGATTTTTTGGGCGACTTATCCAAATATTATCGGATCATGCACCGCAATGCCAGGCGACTCCTCGATTTGGTCAACCAATTGCTCGAACTTTCCAAACTGGAAAGTGGCAAATTGGAACTACACGTTGCTCAGGCTGACCTAAGCAAGCTGGTCAGCGCCATCGCCTGGTCGTTTGAAAGTTGGGCCGACCGACAACAAGTAAGCCTGGAAGTACAATTGCCACATAAACCCATGTTGGTGTATTTTGACCGGGATAAGGTGGAAAAAATTTTGGCCAACCTCCTATCAAACGCTTTTAAATTTACTGGAGAAAAAGGCCTCGTCAGAGTTCTGTTATCGCAAGAAGGCAATCACGCACTCGTATCGGTGCAAGATAACGGCATTGGCATTGCTGCCGATCAACTGCCCCATCTTTTTAACCGCTTCTTCGGCACGACGCGATCAGAAATACAGGAAGGCAGCGGACTGGGGCTGGCTCTTTCCAAAGAACTCGCCGAACTACACGGCGGCGGCATCGAAGTAAGCAGTCAAGAAGGGCAAGGAAGTCGTTTTGTGGCTAAGTTTCGAGTGGACAAAGCGTTTTTTCCAGATAAAAACATCGTTCAAAGCCCTGATGAGGGCAGCATTATTGCTCCAACTCCCACAGATAAAGCGCCGAGCAGTTCGGTCAAAACAGCGGTATTACTCCCAGAAGAAAAACCAGTTATCCTGCTGGCAGAAGACAATCGCGATGTCCGGCAGTACATCATCGACCAATTGGAAGGTAGCTACCAAATTGTAGAAGCCGAAAACGGGCAGTTGGGATTGGAAAAAGCCATTCAGCTGTTGCCGGACTTGATCATTTCAGATATTATGATGCCCGTCATGGATGGAATGGCGCTTTGCAAAAACCTCAAAACCAACGAAAAAACCAGCCATATTCCGGTAGTCATGCTCACGGCCCGGGCAGAGCAGGCCGATAAGCTCCAAGGTTTAAAAACTGGCGCAGATGATTATTTGACAAAGCCTTTTGATGCACAGGAACTGCAAATACGGGTAGCTAATCTGATTGAGCAGCGGCGCAAACTACAGGAATATTACCGCCAGACGCTGAGTCCTTTCGCAACTGCTAAAATAGAGGTGGAAAACATGGATACCACCTTTTTACGCCGCGTGAAAGATGCCATCGAACAGAATATGGAAGAAGAAACCTTTGGGGTAGTCGAGTTGAGCGAACAAATCAACATGAGCCGCAGCCAACTCCATCGAAAACTGACTGCCCTTACTGGTCATTCTCCCAATCAGATCATCCGCAATATGCGACTAGAACGAGCCAAGCAGTTGCTGGAATCGAATGCTGGCAATGCTTCAGAAGTTGCTTTCCTATGCGGTTTCAACAGCTTAGCCTATTTTTCCAAATGCTTTAAAGATCAATATGGGATATCGCCTAGTGAGGTAGTTGCTGGGTAATTGGTGCGAGTATCTATCATTAAAAACTACCCCCATCCAATGCCATAATTATTACCTTTGCAGCCTAAAAATTATGCTTAACATGAGAAAAAACCTTATTGTCGCTTTTGTTTTTGCCAGTATTTTAGGATGGAGCGGAATGGCTTGCCAATCTTCCGGTTCAAAAGATGCAGCGCCTGTTCACAGCATTTCATCGGATCGTGAAGCAAAAATCGACGAATTGATCAAACAGTACAATATTGATGAAGAGCGCATCGCCAAATTGATGTTGGACAGCAATTTCGTCAAATTTCTGAACGAACAACCTATTGATCAGTTAGATCCTATTTTCAGCAATATATCCAAAGGCTTGCAAAAGCAATAGTCGGGATTAACAAGCTCTATGCGACCAACAATAGCTGGCAGGCCGCATAGGGCGTATTCCATACCCATGCTCAAGGTTGCGTTTTCTCCCATCTACAAGTACCAGTTGCCGGAAAATCATCGCTTCCCGATGGTCAAGTACGAACTTATTCCGGAGCAATTGCTGTATGAGGGAACGCTTACCAACGACCATTTTTTCCACCCCGATCCGCTGGAAGAAACGGAATTGCTGCGCACCCACGACGTGGATTATTGGCAAAAGCTACAACACCAAACCCTAACAGCTAAAGAAATACGTGCCATAGGCTTTCCTATGACACCTCTTTTGGTAAAACGCGGTTTACACATTGCCAATGGTACTTTGCAATGTTCGTATTATTCTCGGCAATACGGTGTTTCCATGAATGTAGCCGGAGGCACCCACCATGCCTTTCGAAACAAAGGCGAAGGTTTCTGCGTTTTCAACGACATAGCCATCGCGGCCAACAGCTTGTTGCATCACCAGGTATGCCAAAAAATACTGGTTGTTGATCTGGATGTCCATCAGGGGAATGGTACGGCCCGCATCTTTCAGGATGAACCTCGCGTGTTCACCTTTAGCATGCACGGCGAGAAAAACTACCCCTTGCGGAAAGAACAATCTGACCTGGATATAGGGCTACCCGACAAAACTGGTGATGAGGCTTATTTGAAAATACTGAAAAACACCCTGCCCAAACTTTTGGATGAGGTGCAACCCGACCAGGTATTTTACCTCTCTGGTGTGGATGTCATTTATTCCGACAAACTGGGGCGATTGGCCTTGAGCCTGGCTGGTTGCAAGGAGAGGGATCACATCGTTCTATCGCTTTGTCGCAAAAACAATATCCCATTGGCCATCAGCATGGGGGGCGGATACTCGGAGCGGTTGGCTCATATTGTTGAAGCCCATTGCAATACTTTTCGACTGGCGCAAGAGCTGTATTTTTGAAAAATAAAACATAAAAATCATCCCGAATGCGATTCACCACTTATTTACTGGCTTTTCTCTTACCCTGGGGAAGCAATGCTGAAAAGCACGAGTTTCACCTCAGCAAATGTGCACTGGAATACAACGAGTCGGAAAAAGCGCTGCAATTTAGCCTGCATTTGTTTACTGACGACCTCGAAGAAGCGCTCCGCCGACAGGGAATAAAAGAGATCAATTACTGCACCCAAAAGGAAGCCACCAACGCCGATGAGGTACTCAACACCTATTTGCAAGAAAAATTGAGCATACAAGTCAACGGACAAGCCCGCGAATTTGTATTCATAGGCAAAGAGCCTGCTGAAGATATTTTGGGCATGTGGGTATATTTGGAGATTGAACAAGTGCCAACTTTAAGCTCTCTGAATATTACCAATGCGATCCTAATGGAAGCTTTTAGCGATCAAAAAAACATCATCAGCATAAAAGGCCCTGGCGGTAAAAAATCGGCCTTACTGTTTCAAAAAGGCCAAATCCAGAAGTCGGTCAATTATTGATATGATCCATCAATTATTAAAGGAAATAGTCTTATTGCCCATCCGGTTTTATCGGGTGGCCATCTCCCCTATGCTGGGACCCAAATGCCGATTCCAGCCAACCTGCTCCCGATACGCCATGGACGCCATCGAGGAATGGGGCATTTTTAAAGGTTCCTGGCTCGCGCTGCGCCGCATTTTCAAATGCCACCCCTGGGGGCCTTTTGGTTATGATCCTGTTCCTAAAAATCCAAAAAAATATCGCCATAATGCTTAGAAGACCCAGACGCAACCGAGTCAGTGCCGCCGTGCGCGGCATGGCTCAGGAAACGCATCTATCCGTGGAACACTTGGTGCAACCGCTTTTCCTGGTCAGTGGAAAAAATACACGTTCAGAAGTGCCATCGCTGCCAGGTACGTTTCGTCTTTCGCCCGATGAAGCCCTACGGGAAGTGGAAAGTTGCCTGAAATTGGGCATCACCAATTTCATCGCTTTTCCTGCCATACCAGAAGCGCTGAAGGATAAAACAGCTACCCATAGCTATGACCGATCCAATTTCTACCTCCAAACGGCAACAGCCATCAAAAAGCAATTTCCAGAACTTTGTCTGATCAGTGATGTAGCGATGGATCCTTATAATTCAGATGGCCACGATGGATTGGTGCAAGGCGGTCAAGTGCTCAACGATGCCACCCTACCTATTTTGAAGCAAATGGCGGTCGCGCAAGCGGAAGCTGGATTTGACCTACTTGGCCCTTCTGATATGATGGACGGCCGGGTGGAAGCCATCCGCGAAGCGCTGGACGAAGCGGGATTTACCCATACAGGAATCATGTCTTATACCGCCAAGTACGCCAGCGCCTTTTATGGGCCTTTCCGCGATGCCTTGGACAGCGCACCCAAAGCAGGGGATGATATACCCAAAGATAAAAAGACTTACCAGATGAATCCGGCCAACCGCCGCGAAGCCCTTATTGAAGGCGAACTGGATACACTGGAAGGTGCTGATTATTTGATGGTCAAACCAGCACTGCATTACCTCGACGTGATCCGCCTGATGAAGGATAATTTTGATTTGCCCATAGCTGCCTATCACGTGAGCGGGGAATGCGCGATGTTGCTGGCCGCCAGTCGCAATGGTTGGCTCGATTTCGATAAAGCGATGCCTGAAACGCTCCTTAGCATCCGTAGGGCTGGCGCCGATGTGATTATCACCTATTTTGCGAAAGCTTACGCGGAAATGAGTAGCCGGGCTAGGGCTGCCTTTTGATTTGAGGATAACGTAAAGCGGGGCTAGGCGAAAGCGGGGCTTTTCCCGCCCGGGCTACAGCCGGTCGGGCAGGTGCTCACCCCCCTCACTCTCACCCTCACCCTCACCCTCACTCTCACTCTCACTCTCACCCTCACTCTCACCCAATTTCCTCACCCAATTCCTACAAATCCATCCGGCTTACCCGCCGCCAAGCCAAGCCTATAAATAAGCTCAAGTAAAGGAGCGTAGTCAGTATGGCTTCTGTTGGACTTAAAAACAGTCCAAAGCCAAACTCATCCATAAATTCATTGGCTGGTTCTGGTATTGGGATCGGCACCAAATCTTCTATCGCATTCAGGGGGTAAAAATGCATGCTGCGGTTTTTGACCAACTGGAAATGTACGCCCCAACGCAGGATCATCTCGATAAACATGATGTAAGACAAGTACAAAAATAAAGCAATGCCCGTTCGCTTGATCAAAAAACCTAAAAAAGCCCCAAAAGTCATATAGCCGAAGCACATCAGGAAATAGCGCGGGATATAGTCTGCATTTTGAGTCAGCTTCACCCAAAAAATAGTATCTGTTGAAAAGAAGCCAATCACTAAGGCAACCAGGGTATAGTACAAAGTAGCAAACAAACTGCAAGCAGCGATGAAATAAATTTTTCCCAGGAAATACTCCTTTCGGCTCAGCCCTGTGATGATGTTTTGCCGCATGGTTTTGTTGCCATACTCTGTGGTTACCATCAAAACGGACAAAAAGCCGAAAAAGAAAAAACAAAGCCAATTGCCGATATAGCCCAAAAACTGCCAAACGGTAGGGAAAATAAAAAACACATCATTGCTAATCATGGGAGGGGGCAGGTCTTTCAACCGCTTCCCCGTCAATAAAATAGCTGGCAGTAATGCAACATAAAAGGCCATTAAGATACGAAAAGCCGTGTTGCCATACAGCTTTTTCCATTCCAGTTGAAGTAAAAACAGCATGGGTGATAATTAAGCGGTGATTTCTAAAAATTCGGATTCCAGGCTTTTGCGCACCAGTTCCAAATAAGTCAAAACGAGCCCTTGCTCAAACGCATACCGGTTGATCTCGTCCGGCGAAATGGGCGCTGCAAAAAACAATTGCAGCCGATCATCCTGCTGCACCACCCTGCTGACCAGCGACCAATGGCGGAATATATTTTCCAAAGCAGTCAAATCTTTGGCCGCCACTTCAATCAGAATATCATCGCTGATGATGGCGCCAACGGTGCCAGAAGCCAGCATCCGCCCCGATTTGATAATGGCTACATGGGAGCATATTTTTTCCACCTCATCGAGGATATGGCTGGCCATGATAATGGTCTTTCCGGTATCGGCAATCTGCTTGATGGTGTGGCGCACTTCTGCAATACCTTGAGGGTCAAGCCCATTAGTAGGTTCGTCAAAAATGAGCACTTCAGGATCACCCACCATGGCCGCTGCAATGGCCAGGCGCTGTTTCATGCCCAACGAATACGTGCGAAATTTGGAAAAACGGCGCTCGTAGAGGTTAACCAACTTTAGAATGCTGTCGAAATTGGGCTGTTTAACCCGCTTGATGTGGGCCACAATGCCCAGGTTTTCCACGGCATTCAGGTAGGGATAAAAGTTGGGGGTTTCTAGCAGCGCTCCTATATGTAGGCGATGGCGGCTGCCTTTTTGACCCTCAAACCAGGTATAAGTACCAGAATTGGCCTGTATAATGCCCAAGATAATTCCCAATGTCGTTGTTTTACCGCTGCCATTAGGCCCAAGCAGGCCAAAAACCATTCCTTTTTCGACTTGAAGGTGGAGGTCATCAACGGCCTTGATTTTGCCGTATTGCTTATGCAGGTGTTCGATGGATAGTACTGTCATGCCGAAATAAAGTTGGGTGTTCAGTTTTGATACGGCTGTAAAACTAAACACCCAACTTTCTAAGCAAGAAGTTTATTGATAAAAGTGGCTAATTATTGGATAAAAGGTCAAAATATCGTTCTTCGACAAATTGTATGGGAAACCAATCGCCAAGATTGTCAAAGAACCCAAAATATTATGCAATCCCCAAAGGACTAAACACAATCCACATGATGATGATAACCACTAATAGTACAAGCGTCAGCCAAAAATCGCGATTAGCGGGATGGAATCCACTGCCGGCTGCCGGCTTTTCATAAGTCACGTTTTTCAATTTTTCTGCCGACGGTGCAGGTGCTGTACGGCTAACCGCAAACATCACGATGCTACTCACAACAAAAATGATGATGGCATAATGCAGAAAATTGATGCCAACGAATGTTTCGGTAAAAGAGCCCGGTGTTGCGGTGAGCACTTTTTCGGAAATGAGCACCTCAAACAACAAGCGGGTCATACCCAATACAAAGCCCGTCCACAAACCAGCAATGGCGCCTTTAGCATTCAATCGCTTGAAAAACAAGCCAAATAGGAAAGCCGCTGCAATCGGCGGAGAAATATAAGCTTGGATACTTTGCAAAATTTGATAAAAGCTGCCACCGCCTTCTAGCATACCCCGCAAGATGGGCACCCAGGCTAAGCTGATGCCTACCAGCACGACAGTAGCTATTTGCCCAACCAACACCAGTTGCTTCTCGTTGGCATTGGGCTGCCATTTTTTATAGAAATCAATGGTAAACAGCGTAGAACAAGAATTGAATACAGATGACAATGAACTCATCAACGCAGCCAGCAATCCAGCTAATACCAAGCCTTTCAAACCAGAAGGTAAAAAGTCGTTGATGATAGAAGGCAATGCTTGCTCGGGGCTGCTCATGCTGATGGCGCCTTTATGGGCTAGGGCAAAGGCAATTACCCCCGGAATTACAAAAATAAATACGGGCAAAATTTTCAAAAACCCTCCGAATAGCGTCCCCTTTCTGGCCTCGCTGATGCTTTTAGCAGAAAGCACCCGTTGGACAATGAATTGATCGGTACACCAATACCAGATGCCCAATATTGGAGCACCAAAGATAATGCCCGTCCAGGGGTACTGCGGGTCGCTGTGCGGACGCCACAAACTGAAAAAATAGCTGCTGTCCAAACCGGCAGCTTGAGCGCCTGCATCTACCGTCTCCCGCATGCCCGACCAGCCACCCAGCGCTTCTAAACCAAACCAGGTAATGGCAATTGAGCCTGCCACCAGAACAAACATCTGGAGCATATCGGTATAAATCACTGCCCGCAAGCCGCCAAATATCGTATAAATCCCTGTGGAAACGACTACGACAAAGGCCCCTACCCAAAAGGAAACGCCCATCACCTCAAATACCAACGCCCCAGCCAAAATGGTAAGGGATATCTTGGTCAATACATAGGCAATAATGGATACGATGGAAAGGTAATTGCGCGCCGAAGAGGAATAGCGCCTTTCCAAAAACTCTGGCATGGTGAACACCCCGCTTTTGATATAAAAAGGGGCAAAAACCCAGCCCAAAAACATCAAAATCAAACAAGCTAGCAATTCAAACTGACCAGCAGGAAAAGCCCCCCGCGCCCCATCACCAGCCAGCCCCACCAAATGCTCCGAGCCAATATTGGAGGCAAATAGCGATGCCCCAATGACAAACCACCCCACATTGCGCCCACCGAGGAAGTAATCCTGTGAGCCGTAGTTCTGGGCTTTGGCTTTCCGCTCTTGTATGGTAACCCAAGCTGCCAATAGGAATACTACTAGAAAATAGGCTGCTACTACAGCGATGTCTAAAGAACTGAGCGATGCAAACATGTCGTACTAAGTGTGTTTTTTACAATAAGGGTAAAGGTATAAAATCTTTTTCCCAACCCACGCACAATAACGCAAGATTATTTGGAAATACAATATTTTTTCCTGATAATTGATGGCTGGGCTAAAGCTAGGCTTTTCCCGCCCGGGCTACAGCCGGTCGGGCAGGGAGGATTTGATAGCTGGGCTTAGAACTTGGCTTTTCCCGCCCGGACGATCCGGTCGGACGGGACACCCTTCCCGCCCGGATGCCCGGTCGGACGGGAGTGTTCTCAGTGTTGCACACACCCGCACCCACACCCACACACTTACCGACCTCAAAAGCTCATCGCTTAGCAGCCAGCAAATACAACACAGCCATGCGGATGGCCACCCCGTTTTCGACCTGCTGGAGGATGATGGAGTGATCGGAATCGGCTACGTCACTGGATATTTCCACGCCCCGATTGATGGGGCCGGGGTGCATGATGAGGATTTTTTTATCCAGTCGTTGCAGGCGGGCTTTGTTGATGCCGAAATACGTGGCGTATTCCCGAAGAGATGGAAAATATTTGATGTCTTGGCGTTCCAATTGGATGCGTAGTATGTTGGCCACATCACACCACTGGAGGCTATCATCCACGTTATAAGATACTTCAACGCCCAATTGGTGGATGTGTTTGGGGATTAATGTCGGCGGGCCACATACCCGCACTTTTGCGCCTAGTTTTTGCAAGCAAAATATGTTGCTGAGAGCCACTCTGGAATGCAGTATATCGCCAAAAATACAAATGTTTTTTCCTTCCAGATTACCCAGTTGTTCCTCCATGGAGAAGGCATCTAGCAGGGCTTGAGTCGGGTGCTCATGGGTGCCGTCGCCGGCATTGATGATGTGGGCATCGATGTGCTGAGCCAAAAAATGGTGCGCACCGGGGGCAGGATGGCGCATGACCACCATATCCACCTTCATCGCCAGGATGTTGTTAACGGTATCCAGTAGGGTTTCCCCTTTTTTTACAGAAGAGGAAGAAGAAGAAAAATTGATGATGTCGGCAGAGAGTCTTTTCTCGGCCAGTTCGAAAGAGATGCGGGTACGGGTAGAATTTTCAAAAAATAGGTTGGCCACCGTGACATCTCGCAAGGAAGGTACTTTTTTGATGGGGCGATTCAATACTTCCTTAAAACTGGCGGCTGTTTCAAATATCAGCCGTATATCTTCCTGGTTGAGGTATTTGATCCCCAATATGTGTTTGGTGCTGAGCTGTTGTACTATTGACATCGAATGCTGATTATTCTGCGTCTGTTTTTTGAGCAAAAAGAAGAACCCTATTTTCGTGTTTAGCCGCCTGCCACTCTACTTTCACGTAAGCTTCATCCAAAGAATCTATGGTCATGCCGGTATAATCCGATTGGATAGGCAAATGCCGGTTAAAGCGCCGATCCACCAAGGCCAAAAGCTCCACCTGATCCGGGCGGCCGTAATGGTTGAGCGCTGTTAGTGCTGCTTGAACCGTCCGTCCTGTATAAAGTACATCATCCACCAAGATGACCCTTTTGCGATCTACCAGGAAATCCATTTCGGTTTTGCTGGCTGAAAGTGGTTTTTCACGGGTGCGGAAATCATCGCGGTAAAAGGTAATGTCTAGTTTGCCATACAGTAAAGTAGTTCCCAGCAGTGTGCGGAGGCGTTCATAGATGTAGTCGGCCAGGAGCACGCCCCTGGGTTGAATACCAATCAGGCAACTCTGCTCGAATAGCTGGTGCTCTTCGATCAGTTGCTGGCACAATCGCTCGATGATCCATTCAAAACGCTTGGGTTCAATAATGATTCTTCCTTTGTCCATTTTATGAAAGCTTGGAGCAAAGATAATTTGGTTCTCTGACAATTCCTGCGTTTTGAAGCAACTGATGGATAGGAAAGCTTTATTTCCTTTGGTCGAGTGTAAAAAAAGTAATTTTTTCACGTTCCAAATTAAACCTTACTGCGAAGCGCCAGTCAATAAAAGCGAAATCACGAAACAAATCTATTTGCCGATTCTGGCAAACAAAGTAATCGCCAGAATCGGACGACTGCTCAGGCTTCTTTGCGCGCTGAAGCCTGACCAGCTCTTGTTTTGTTCTTGAAAAAATATCTATCAACCAAAAATCTCTTAACAATCATGAAAAAGTATTTGGCTCTATTAGCAACGGTTTTTACGGTTTCTTTTCTAGTTGTTTCTTGTGAAAAAGAAAGCGAACCCACTACTGATGAAGTCGCGACCGAAGTATCCGAAGATGTAGCCATAGTAGAAGATTTATACCAGGATACAGAAGATGAGGTCGATTTGCAATTGGAAACCCGTGGTGGCGGCAATCCAAGCAACACCTGCCCAACGGTTACTGCCGATCCAGATTTTGATACTTTCCCACGTACAGTGACTATTGATTATGGCACCGATGGCTGTGAAGGCCCAGACGGCCGTATCCGCAGAGGCATCATTCAGGTATGGGTAAGTGATTCTTTTCACATTCCAGGCGCCCAGCGCATCTTGACTTTTGTGGATTTTTACTTAGATGATGCCCATATTGAGGGCACTAAAACACTGACCAACGAGGGTTATGATGCCGATGGCAATCGCACCATTAGCCGGACGGTACAAAACGGCATGATTACTTTCCCAAATGGCGAAACAGTTAGCTGGGAAAGCGCTCACCTGATGACTCAAATAGAAGGTGCGGATACGCCCTTCTTATACTTCGACAACGTATTTGAAATCACTGGTGGCGCTACAGGCATCAACCGCAACGGCGTCCCCTTTACCAGCACTATCACGGAACCGCTCATCAAGCGCAAAAACTGCTTGTGGATCGTATCGGGCGAGCGTACGGTCGAAGCGGAAGACCACCAACACATTATGGACTATGGCGACGGCAACTGCGATCGCTTTGCTATGGTAACGCTGGATAGTGGTATCTCCTTCCAGGTGATCATTCGCCCGTGGTGGCGCTTGTAAAAGAGAACGAAAGCTAAGGCTCAAAAGCCAGGCAGACTTACAGTTGCCTGGCTTTTGTATTTTTGTAAACCTCAATCCAGCGTGAACAAATCAATATATGAACAATTGACTGCGTTGCACTGAAACTCATAAGGCTTGCCCCAGTAGCAATCAACACTTTCCGCCTGATAGCGGTCTAGATCGTAGGTTTTGTAGTTGTTGTTGTAGCTGGCATCAAAATCAAAATTGATGCGCAGTTGAGGGGAACTGCAATTATCCCAGGTTGAATAGGTGTACCAATGCATCATAGTGCCCCCCGGTTGAAGTGTCCAACTCGTCCAAGTCCCACCAAAGCCCCACTGAACCGTATAGGTGATGGTATAAGGGGTGGCGTTTCCGATACAAGCCAGTGCGTAGTTGCAATTGCCCCTCCAATCAGGGGCATCTGATGGTACAAAACTGCCCATTAGCAGCCACAGTCCAAGCAAAAAAAGTGCCTTGATTTTCATATCGAATGCTTTTAATTATAAGTAAGTAATGCCCTTAGCTATCTCGTTAGAGAAAAAGCTGCTGCTATTATCGGAAACCTGATTTATTTTTTAGCTTAGCGGAAATACAAGGACAAAAGATAGGTTTCCAGGAAGTTCCGGGAAATATAAATATCTGATTATCAATAATTATGGCAAAGTTGTTTCAACAAGAAATCCGTTTTTTATTAGAGAAAATGGAGGCGCGCTATGCCAATGCCCGCAACGGCGATATAGGAAAAGTGGGCGATAGGCATCCGAAAAAATTACCCGACGAGTATAAACGATGGCGCAAAGACGAGAATGGCATGTATGTTTTCGTGCCTCATAGAAATTCTCTAATGGAAGCCCTGTGGCAAATTCCTGAGATCAAAACCTATATGTGCGAACACTTAAATAAAACACAAGATGATTCTTTTTATCCGCATACATACGAAGACCTGCACAACCCCCGGTACGCCCCCGATGGTACAAAAGAAATCAGAGCACCTCAGTTGAAAATATACTTGATGTATGCAGGTATAGAGAGCTTGGAGGAACTGCGAATGGCCGCAAAAGTACAGCCTACAGGAAAACAAGCAGTCGCCCGAGATGAATATAGGATGGCTCACCTACTACGGTACTTAATCGCGATAAGCGTATTCTTAGCCGGGGCCTTGCTGGGCATTGTAGCTGCAGCACTCTATTTAAAACCACAAACTGAGGCGATCTCGCTGGGAGCGCCTTTGGAGTTTGACGCTTACTTTTTGGCTACGGATAGTATCCTCGTTAAGGACGGACTTTGGGATAGGGCTTCCTTTCAATTTAGGCCTTTCACTGATTATCCCGATTCTTTCCAAGTAAGTGCTCAGAACCTTTACCGGAATAGCCGAAAAATTTTCAAAGGCACTGCGGTGTACGATAATCGTTTTTTGTTTGTCCAACTACATGAAGCCACCCATAAAACCGCTATGCATACCTCTAGGCATTTTTTTTTCATTTTCGATCTGGGGATCAATACGCTGCCGGATTCACATAATAAACTCATAGGTGGAAATTTACTCAGTCATTCCATCAAAGAAAAGATTACAACAGGTACTATATTGTTGTGTGGCAAACATTTTCCAGAAGGAAAAAAAGAAAGTACCCGAGCCATAATCAGGGATTATTTACATGGCTTGCCCCATGCCCGTAACTATTCGACTGATTTTCCGCTGACAGGAGAGCCAGAAGAATTGGTGCAATTGATAAAGGAAAGAGAAGAAAGCAGTAAATGAGGAATGCTGCGGAAGCTATTGGCAAAAAAAAGGAGGCACTTTCAGCTGTGCCTCCTTTTTTAATCTATCGGGCCAAGACAAATTTGCGGTTTAGCCCTTGCACGCCGTTGTGAATGTATATCAGATACAACCCATCGTTCCATTGGCTGATGTCGTAATTCAATTCGATCATACCGGCTTCATTTATATTCGGTGTATCAGCATAGATCAGTTGGCCGTTGAGGTTGAATACCTGTACTTGGAGTATGCCTGCTGCTGGATTTTGAACCCCCATTTTCAGGGTGGTATTTTCTGTATGGAGGTAGGCGAGGTCGAAAACGTATTTGCGGTCGAGTTGCAAAGCTATCAAATCAAAATATGTTTTCCTGCCATCGAAATCAGTCTGTGAGAGGCGGTAAAACACCTCATCGCCTGGAGCAAGCAGCATGACTTTTTCATCGTTAAAAGTATAGCGAATGAGGTCATGGCTATTGCCTGCGCCCGCTACTTGGGCGATTTGCTCGAAAGAGCGCCCGTCGAATGAGCGTTCCAGTGTAAAAAAGTCATTATTGGTTTCGGAAGCGGTTGCCCAATCGAGGCTCACCAATGCATCCTTCTGTATTCCTTTGAAGTAGAGCAGTTCAACCGGAAAAACCAAGCAACCTGCTCCAGAAGTTGCATTGCCACAGCCGTTTTGCGCCATCGCCGTGAAGGTAGTCATATCAAAAGCCACATTGGAAACGACCTCGGAAACGCTGGTAGGCCCCGCCAAGCCCGTGCTATTGGAATACGGATTGCCGTTGTTGAACCAATCTACGTCCACATCACTTGCGTTGTTGAGAATGTTGACGGTAATTGTAGTCGTGTTATTGCCGTTGTCCATGCAATCCAAATCAATGAGAGGCGTTTCGTTTTCCGTTACGATCAGGTCGTCAAAATCGCTACCGCAAACATTGCTGGCATTTACACCATAACCATCTGGATCAGTAATGATAGCGGCAGAGACGTTCCCCGGATTGACATCGCCATCGAAGCTGCCATCTCCACCAGCAGCGTTCCAGGAATAGTTTTGGATGATGGCACTATTGGTAATCATAGCCGATAATAATTCGGGATTGCCATCGCAAATAGCCGTATTGTCCAGTATCAGATCCACTTGTGGTACATCATTTACGATCACCTGATAGGTAAATTCCAGCCATCCCGGGCCGGAAGCACTAGGCGTCACCCCTGATTCATTGATGATATTGCCATTTTCATCTTCGTAACGAACAATAAAATCTTGGGTTGAGCCAACTGTTCCATTGATCAATCGGATTCTCAATTGATGTATTCGGAATCCACCATTGCTACAATTGTTGCAGTTGTTGCCGATATCAATAATGGCATCGCTGTTGTTCACATCGGTCACCGGAATTGGAACGGCCAAGTTACTGTTTAAAAAAGCAGCATAAAAATTGATATCCGTTCCGAGGCAACCAAATTGAATGGTCGTAGGAATAGCAACTAGCCTGGTTTGGGCGTTGACATGCTGAATCATCAACAGGCCAACAATAAGGAACAATAAAGGTGTAAGTTTTCTACTCATGTTTGTTTGATTTAATGAAGTATGGTAAAAACTACTAGATGTTAGATGTTAGTTCAATGCGTTCTAACTTCGAATATCTAACACCTAAAACCCAAGGCAGGCATTTTGTAATAGGAGGAATTGACAAGATGCCAACGTAACTTGATGAAAATAGGTGTTGTATAAGCTATGAAGAGGGAATTTTAACGCAATTTACGTCGAATCCGTTGGATTGTCAACAATCTTTTATTGTTTTTTATGGCCGTACTTCACTTATTTTTATAACATATAAATATAAAATAAATCCATTATCTGTATTAGCGTGCACAATGAAAATTTTTCATTGTTGCCTTCTATTCGTATTGGGGTTTCGGTACAGATGGCTTTTCTCCAGGTAGTGAAAAACAGGCTCCGGCACCAAGTATTTGATGGATTTATTTTCCTGGATACACTGCCGGATGTAGCTGGCAGAAATGTGCATCAGGGGCACGGCCTCAAATACCCGTACATGGGGGTGTTGAGCCAAGTCGCCCAACTCATAGGTTGGGCGGGAATAGGCAAAAATTTCGTAATCGCGGAGCAGGATGTCGTAGTTTTTCCATTTGTGCAATGTGGCAAGATTGTCCCCACCCATGATAAGGACAAATTGCTTTTCAGGGTATTTTTCCTTCATATACGTCAGGGTATCGATGGTGTAGGAAGGTTTGGGCAGTTTGAATTCAATATCGGAGGCACGGAATCGGGGGTTATCGTCCACCACCAATTGCACCAGATGCAGCCGATCGTAATCATTGGCTAGGGAGTGCTTGTCTTTCAATGGATTATGCGGCGATACGACAAACCAAACAGCGTCGAGATCGGTTTGGGTAGCCATGTAATTGGCTATCACGGCGTGGCCGATGTGGATGGGATTGAAGGAGCCGAAAAAAAGTCCGATGCGTTCCGCTTTGGTTGCTGGCATTGGTGGCGGTGTTGATGAAAGGGCAAAGGTAAGGCATTTGGCTTTCGTTTTCACTCATTTGCCCTTCTTCGCCTTTTGCTGGTTTTCGGCCAACCTTAATTGCACCATTCTTTTGATTAAATCATAAGGGATTGCCTGGTCCAAGGGAAACTGGACGGAGCCTTTTCCTTGCTTGTATTTAGACAATTCTTCTTGAAACGCACTGTGCCCGGATGGCGTGGCATAGAACCCGATGTGGTTTTTGAAAGCGGCAAAATACACCAATGGTTTTTTATGCGCTTTGTAAGCTGGCATACCATAAGCCATCAGTTCTTCCGCTTCCGGGGCGTTTTCCAGGATGAGTTGCCGAATGTTTCTCAATATTTCCTGCACCGTTTCGGGAAATTGCAGGATGTACTGTTCTATTTCGGTACTATTGCTCATAGCTTGCTTTTATTTTAGCTTCAAACGCAAAGGATCCCACCGCACTACTTTTTTGCTAAAGTAGCTTTCATTACACGCCAAAGCAGGCGCAGCGGCCCTGAAACCAAAGGCTGCATCTTCAACAACTGGGCTACCGGTTCTGATGGCATCGAAAAAGTTGGTGAAATGATCCAGGTGATCGCTGTAGCCTTCGGGGGCTTTAAAAACAATATCTTCCTTGGTTTTTCTTTTTCGCTGTTCCACCGTCCATTTGGCGTCGTAGTCTTTTTGCATTTGATCCTGCATGCTTTTTGAAAAAGTAAACAGCGAATCGTAGCCGCCAAAGCCCGGCGCTTCGGGCATCAGGCTGTGTTTAACGGTAATCTTATTGCCATCCACCAAAATAATGCCTTCGGAGCCAACCAATTGAATGATTTCCTGTCCGCCTGTGCCGCTGATGAAATTGACTTGCAGGGTCATCTGAAAAGCAGGATGTTCCTGGCTATCCGGGTATTGCATGACCCCCGACATCACATCGGGCATATTGCGTCCGTCTTTCCAATAACTGAGTTGCCCGGTGCTGTAAATCGTTTCCGGCCCTTTTGAATTGGTCATAAAATGTGCGCCACTCAGCAAATGGATGAATAAATCGCCCGCTACACCGGTACCGACCTCTTTGAACGCCCGCCACCAAAAGAATTTTTTAGCATCAAATTCCATTTTTTCGGTCGCTTCAATAAACGTATCCCAATTGGTACTCAGGGCATCCGCATCTTTTGGGATGGTGTATTGCCAAGCGCCAATGGAGCTTTGCCGATCGTACACGGCGTTGACCATATTGAGTGCACCAATTTCGCCTGCAGCTAATAATTCTTTGGCTTTGGCATAACTGATGCTGCTGACCCTTTGGCTGCCTACTTGCAGCACTTTTCCCGATTTCCTGGCCGCTTCCACGATCGGATACCCTTCCTTGATTTTATAAATCATGGGCTTTTCCAAATACACGTGTTTGCCTTTTGCCAGGGCATCCAAGGTGATGCGGGCATGCCAGACATCGGTGGTGCAAATAAGCACTGCATCAATGTCCTGCCGATCGAGCAATTCCCTGTAATCCCTTGTGGTAAAAACGTCTTTGCCGAATTGCTCTTTGGCTTTTTCTATTCTACCCGTGTATAAATCGCAGATGCCCCCCAATTCTACGCCCGGTACGCGCAGCGCCGTATTCAAATCGAAATGCCCCTGAACGCCGTAGCCGATCACCCCTATGCGGACTTTATCATTGGCTGAAATGGGTTTTTCATAATACAAAATGCGCGCTTCTGCTTTTTCCCGTGCAGCTAAAGCGGCCAAAGGGGATGCCGCTGAGGCCAGGGCGGTGGCACCAATTTGGCGCAAAAAGTTGCGTCTGGATTTTAAGTTGTCCTGCTTCATTTTTCAGTCATATTTTATTTGGGTTGCAGTGGCGCTTTACTCGATCCTTCCAGTATCCTCGGCCTCTGCACTACCCGCTTTGGTGTTTTGCGTCGCTGGTTTCGGGGAAAGGCACAGGACTAAGGTACAACGCTTTTTTTCTTTTTGCGCCAATTGATGCTTAACTTTTAGCGATTAGTGCCCCTTCGCGGCATGCTGTGTTTGACACGGGTTTGTCTCCTTCCGGCGAATTGTTTAGGGGAAGCTCTTTTTTACTGCTTTAATAATGTCACATGCTAATGCTTGTTCCTTTTTTGAGGTACTCTCATTCAATTGGGCAATTAACTTGGGATTTTGAGTTTGAGAAACGGTTGCATAGCCGCTGCAGCCACGCATAGGGGCTATTGACGGCTTTGCTTTGTTGTCGGTTCGTTTTCATTTTTTAGTTGTGAATCATCTATTTCAATATTGTAGTCTATTTTTTTTTGGACTTTATTTTCTATAATGACCCATTCACCGTTTCTTATTGGTTGACTATATGGCTCAAAAACAATTCTCTTGGTGAAGTATGTCTCAATATCGAAAACTATATTTTTTTTGATATGGTAGAAGTCAGGTAGAATAAATTCACCGTTAACTTTATAGTTTTCTTCTTGATATTCAAATGTCATCAAATTTGATTCAGACTTTACGCAATAAAATGCTAAACTGTCATTTTCGAGAAAAAAAGTATCTATTCCGAGTTTAATATGTATCGGTAGGGGTGAAAATCTTTTCGTCAAAACTCCAAATGGTTCATAATCAAGATTGTTAAATTCAATTAATATTGTTTGATGTTTAATCTTGGTGCTTTCTGTTAAGGGTTTATTGCCTTTGCAGCTAAATAGTACCATTAAAATAATTATCAAAGGAAGTTTATGCATATTAATTCGGGTTTAATTGAAATGATGTTCCTACTTGTACTTGCTGAGTACTGGTTTCGGTTACTTGATTTTGAACCGTGCCTCCTGGGCTTGAAATATTTACAAAGCCTTGATTAATACCAACATTATTTATTAAAACATTGATAGTTCCTGAATAGTTAAATGTTGAACCTAAACTTGTCGCAATATCATTTTGTAATTGATTCACATTAATATTGCTGCCCAAATTCATCCCAATGTTGATATTAATTGAATTCACATTATTTTGTCTTGCCAAATTAAACAATCCTTGTACCTGATTAAATCCAGCTTGGTTAGTTGGGTTTGCTAATACTGCTCCCGAAAGTGGGTTGATAGCGAGGGGAGTATTTCCAACAGTGTTATTCGGGAAAGCAGTTGTTACAGTTCTTGTTGTAGTAATCGTACGAGTCTGCATTATAGGAACAGGCTGAAAAGTCCCTATACTATTCGTCAATGTATTTGGCAGTTGTCCTTGGGCAGGAGTTGCCCCTGGGAAAGTGAATCCAGCAATCTCCACATCATCTTTTCGACTTAGGGTATGTGAGATTAGTCTTGTCCTGTCCGCACCTACGTTAAGAATTGATTGTTCATCTGGACTGAATGGGGCAATACCATTATTAACACCAGCAACTCCGATCCGTGGAACAAAAGGCTGTGTCCCCGCAGGTAGCTGTCCTGTATTGATTTCCAAAATGTCATTCATAGTTAGATTGTTTACCCCATTTCCAGTTGCATTGAAGTTTTGCAATACTCCTTGAGCATTAAAAACTTGTAGAACCGTTGTACGAGAAGGGTTTCCATTAATGTAGTTGTTTATTACTACGGCTCTTTCAAGCCCTTCTAAATCTACTGCTCGAATTACATCATTTTCTGCAAAGGCATATACGCTGTTCCATGGAAAATTCTTTGCTAAGGGGTCAACAGATAAAAATCTTGATATCTCATTCTGCGAAATGTCATCGGTTGTAAGTATTTCATCCGATTCACCAAACACATAATATTTTTGATTGGCAGGGTCTATCCCAAGCTTTTTGACAGAACTCTCTTTATCCATATTTTCGATAATTAGCATAAATTGTTGTCTTTCTTGTGGCGTTCGTAGTATATTCCCTTCACAGCCAAAGATTGAATACGGGTTATCATTTTGAGAAATTATGGAAGAAAGAATAATAAAGAAACATACGTTGAGAAATATAATTTTTTTCATTTTGATACATTTTATTGGGTGCTAAATGATTTCATTTGGTCAGGTATATTTAGAACATGCTAATTGATCTAAATTCCCAGCTTTTGACAACGTGCCTTAAAAAAGTCAACCAAATGAATTCACTTTGTGCCTTTTATTGGTTACGAGATTTCATAGAGTCTACCCATTTGTTGTAATCATCATCAGGTATTGAGTTAGCTCCAATTTCGGTTAATTTTTTCTGGTAGGTCATATATTCTTCATGTTTTTCTCTTTTCTCTGCTTCCGTAGCATTCTCTTTTTGCAAGAGTTCTAAACCTTCTTTCGCAATGCGATTTGACTTAATCATTAAAGCAGATACGTTGTTAGGGTAATATTGAAGTGACAAATCAGCACATTTATCTGTAAAATCATCAAATGTACTTGTTTTGTCCGGGTGCAATTCAAAATGTCGCAAAAGTAATAAAATGCGTACCTTAGGGAGCACA
>CALMIR010000075.1 GCA_937864265.1 uncultured Saprospirales bacterium
CATAAGAGATGTCCTAAAGTCCGTAGCTTAAAGCGACATTTTGAATTGCACCCTTTTACTAGTTCTCCCAATACCGCTCCTCACAACTTCGGCAGCTATAAGATTGATCAAATAAGAAAATATGACTATAATTTTAGCAGTCAGATACAGAAAAAAATAGATTTTACTTACTTCAATAATCACTCTTGCAATCGCTTGGTACTTGAAAGAGTAACAGAAACTGGCAGGAGTGGTATTTCTCTACCCCCATATATATTTGAATACAATAGTACATCTCTACCTGCTCCATATGATTCCGGTAGAGATTTCTGGGGATATGCCAATGGCAATTGTTGTGGCTATATTCATGCACACTGTGACATTCCTTCTAGCGGTGATGCAAATAGATTATCGAATTTTTCCAGTGCTAAAGCTGGCACGTTAGAAAAAATAACGTATCCCACTGGTGGATATACTAGATATATTTATGAACCCCATAAAGTAGCACCATTTACTATATCATATGCATGTGAAGAAACATATTCTCAAGTAGGAGGGCTTAGAATTCAAAAAATTGAACACTATAATAAAGACCATTCTAAAGTAAGTGTTAGAGAATATAAATACTTAAAGCAAAATGGTATTGAATCATCTGGAATATCCCTGAATGATATAGAATTTATGACACCATCCGGTTTCGAACATGCACCGATTTGTGGCGGTACAGTATCTTGCCAGCTAGTGGAATATTCTTGTACCCAATTCCAACTAAATCCTCACGCCATTGTTACAAGTAATTACTTTCAAAAAGGGTCTGTTGGCTACTCAAGGGTAGAAGAGGTCATGATTTCTACTAGCGGGAATGATAATTCTGGAAAAATAGTGTTTGAATTTTACAATGTGAATTATGGGGCCACCAATTACCAAAGAAACGGCGAGCTGTTAAATAGATTCGTATTTAATTCCGCCGATAATTTGATACAACAAGATATATATACTTATTATTTGGATGATAATCCTTCAAACGATTATAACACATACAAGAAGGTTATTGCAGAACCTGAATTGCAAGGCTTAAATGAAATCTTGCTTTGTTATGATGGAGTGGGTTACTTTTGGCGACTACCATACAACTGCCCTTCTGACGTGGGCGGTGGTGGTTTCACTTGTATGGAAAGTTATATCTTTGAAACCCGATTTAAAAGAAGAACTCGCTCATTCCGTACACTATATAATTACCAAACTAGCCATGAGCGTATTGACTATGTTTATGACGGGGGTACTCAAAACGCCATAAGCACTTTGACAAATTATGAATACAATTACCAATATGCAATGACTCCAACACGCATTTCCATTACAAATAGCGATGGCGTTACTTTAAATGAAATTCGATTTAACTATCCAAGCTCCACTGAACAACCCGATTTGTTTAACAAAAGGATGAGGAATAAGCCAATATTGGTTGAGAGGTACGTTGGTGGGGCTAGAGTTTATGGTTATAAAACTATTTATGCTTATTTCGGAGCAAGTCTTAAGCCATCTGTTATTCAAGAAGCTTTTGACAACGGAACATACAATAACGTGGAAGAAATCTCAGCTTATGACAATGCAGGAAAAATACTTGAATCAAAAAGAACACATGGACAAGAAAATGCTTATCTATGGTCAGAAGATCAGATGCACATGGCTGCTTATGTGCAAAATGCCAAACAATCAGAAATTCTCTATGCGAGTTTTGAAAAACCTGTAACCAATGAAGGCGGGTGGGTCACTGCCAGTAATTACATCAAATATAATGCAAAAAAAGGAGCCTCCGGGAATGGCTACTACCAGGGAGCCACTCTGTTGGGCTACTGGTTTCTTCTTGGCCACGGTAGTGGCTAAACTCCGGGAATGGCTACTACCAGGGAGCAACTCTGTTGGAGCAAAGCAAAACTGTTCCTTTGGGAAAATACATTCTTTCTTACTATACATCATCGCCCCATTCTTCAACAATAACTCCAAAAAGTGGTTGCGCCTTAAATGTGCTTAACCAAAAAATATCATCTGTTTTTTCCAATAGCTTTTACTTGGTAGAAACTACCATTGAGTTTACAGCTGGAGCGGGAAACCTGGCAGGGCTTATCCTTAATTTTAGTTCCACCGACAAAATAGACGAGGTCAGATTGTATCCCCACGATGCCTTGATGCAGACCTTCTCTTATGACAAAAAGGGCAGCCTTCTGCTTTCTTCTTGTGATCCCTCAGGTACACCAATTCGATATGAGTATGATGGCTTTGATAGGGTGATTGGCTTTATGAATATGGACAATCACTATGTACAAACCAATGAATATTTCTATTCAAATTCAAGTTTCAACTACAATACCATCATTACAAGAACCGTATTGGCTTCTAATAAAACAAGTATCAGTGCTGTTCAGTCTTTAACAGGTGCTAATGTTATTCGAGAATTCAACTATTTCGATGGGTTGGGAAGACCTGTTCAAAAAGTCATTTTGGATCATGCCCCTTCAAGTTCTCCGACCAGTGCCTCCGACGTAATCGTATGGATTCCCTATGATGCATTCGGCAGACAGCCTGCAGAGATGCTCCCTTATAGCTATGCCGCAACGAACACGACCTATAATACTGTTTTCAGAACAGGCAGTTCGGCAGAGCAAACAACGTTTTATGGCGCAATTTATCCTGGTGAAGGAGGCTATGCAAAAATCGAATCTATACTAGAAGCTTCTCCTTTAGGTAGAAGTCTGGGGGTAAAACAACCGGGCCAAAACTTTAGCACTCATCCCGCAAGTATAGACTATCAAACCAACTCGGCCAATGAAGTGCGAAATTTTTATGTTGGAAACCTATTTTATCCAGCTAATAGCCTATTTAAGCAAGCGGTGACTGATGGAAATGGTCATACAACTTTGATTTATACAGATAAACTAGGGCGTAAAATTATGGAAGAAGTAGAAGGAAGTAAAACCTATTACCTCTATAATAACGCAGGAATGGTTGTCCAGATAATACAACCAGAAGGATCTAATGCAGGACATTCAACACCTTCTCTTCATCTTAATTCTCCTGCCATACTCCGTCATAGCTTCTTATACACATACGATGCTGAATATAGACTAGCTACTTACAGCGCGCCAGGCACAACGGGCAATGTTTCCTATTTATACGACCGTTTGGATCGTTTAGTTCTGGAAACAGATCAAAATGGTTTTAAAACTTTTTATAAATACGATAAGCTTGATCGAATAATCATGACGGGGCGTTATACGGGATCAGCTACGCCTAATAGTAGTCAACTACTTTATGAAAATCGCTCTGCAAGCGAGCATTATTACACCCTTAATTTAAGTTTTCCTACATCGCTCTGCCAAGTTTATTCTGTCATGTACTATGATGACTACAATTTTAATAATGATACAGGCTATAATGACGATCTTTCTTATCAGGCATTGCCTAGTTCCGGCATGCAATACCCGTCTAATTTTTCGACCAATCACCCGTCCAATCTTCTACATCAATTGGTAAGAGGAAAAGAAACGGGCAAGAAATACGGTATTATTAATGAAGACCAATCAGCACCAATTATATTTGTTGAGCAATACGCCTTTTATGATAAATTCGGAAGGCCAATACAAACTAAGACAATACATCCTTTTGGTGGGGCAGATATAGAGTGGATCAAATACCACTTCGCTGGTTGGGAGCTAAATCGATCCAGAGAGCATACAGCTACTTTAGAAGGGGTATATAAGCAATTGTTTCTTTCTTATAGGAATACTTATGATCATGCAGGTAGAAAATTAAATGCCTATCTACGCGTGGATAATGGTACGGAAAAGTTGTTATCTCGCATAGAATATGACGCTTTAGGAAGAATTGGTGTAAAATACTTGGGCACTTCCGTTTCCGCCCCGCTCCAAAAAGTGGATTATCAGTACAACATCCGTGGTTGGCTTACTGATATCAATAATGTAGATTTTTGCCTTACAAATGACCTCTTTAGCCTGAAATTATACTATGAAGCCGGCAACACCAACGTTTCTGCAAACCCTCAATGGAATGGCAATATTTCAAGTATGGAATGGCGTGTAGGTACAAATTGTCAGGTAAACGGTCAAAGCAGAAATAAAGCTATATATGGTTTTACCTACGATAATAAAAATCGTCTTACTCAAGCAAAGTATGCCGAATACAGTGGATTTTCATACACTAATTTTGATCGCTATACCGTGGACGGAATTGTTTATAATGAAAACGGAGATATCCGTGCCATGCGTCGCTATGGAAAAAATAATACTGGCTACGGTGTAATTGATAACCTGGGTTATTTTTACACCAGCTCCGGTACCCACCGACTCTCACAGATTATAGAACATGCAGATTTGAATCTGGGGTACCAAGCACTGAACACTCTCAGCAACTATACCTACGATAATAAGGGAAATTTAATTGGTAGAACCAATAATGCTGTCCCTATCGTAACTTACAACTACTTGAGCCTACCGGAATCCTTTGCCAATTTGAGCAACCAAAAACTATCCAATACGTACGATGCTAGTGGTAGAAAATGGGCCGGTTTTAATGATAGCAATAACACAACAACCTACTATTTCGGAGCGTTAGAATATGCGGGCTCTACCTTACAGGCCATTTATCACGAAGACGGCAGACTAATCCCTATGGGTACCAACAATTACGATTTCCAGTTCTTTTTAAAAGACCACCTCGGAAACACCCGCACCGTTGTGGGTGGCTCGGCTGCCAGCCCAATTCTGCTACAAGAATTCCACTACTACCCATTCGGTATGACGATGGGCGGCGACTGGGTCAATAACGGCCTGGCCGAAAAGTATTTGTACAACGGTAAAGAACGCATATCCGATTTTGAGCTCAACTGGTACGACTACGGGGCGAGGTGGTATGACCCGGCGGTTGGGCGCTGGGGGCAGGTGGATCCGCTGGCGGGAATTTACGCAAGCTCCTCGCCTTACAATTACGGGCTTGGAAACCCCATCCGGTTCATAGACCCGGATGGTAGGAGGGTTACGAGCGACCAGGATTTGGATGTTGCTGAGGGTGGAATGGGGGTGGATCCTTACTACGATTGGAGTTCAGGCTCTTATAAAGAAAAAGGTGGGAGTGAGGTTAACTGGGATTATGTTCAAAATTATATTGCTGGTCAAAAAAAAGTTAACGCGACCCTGGTCAATGCCGCAGGTTTAGGAGTCGAATATCTTATTAATTTTGCAAATTATACTTCGTCAATCTATTCCGAGAACGGCTTTGGAGAAATTTTTAATTTTAACTTTTTGACGGAAGAAGAGGGCAAAGGCTTGGGATCATATGTAAAAGGTAAATATGATCTTTTTCTTGCTTTAGTAAATGAAGATAAAACTCATCGATATTATGGAAGTGGTAAAGGCGCATCACAACTGAATATTAATGCATTTACAGAAGGATGGGATGGAAAAAACTGGATTAGTTTTGTAAATCTTGGTCTGTTTACATCTAAAGGGAAGCAAAGGGATTGGGAAGTAGGCTATGTCATCGCTCATGAGTTTCTTCATCAATTATTACAAAAAGCAGACTTTCATTTAAATGGTATATCCCCTTCTGAAACAATCTATGATGGACATAGATCGGTGCCGTACATAAATTTAAATACCGATGGAAAAAGTCGGGATCTTCATAGAGCACTTAATCTTGGGCCATGCGCAGGAATGACTTGTACTTGGATACTACCAGAACAGTCAAATCTGATTTACCAGTTCCTAAACCAAAAATGATGAGGTTATTTATGTTTTTATCGATACTAATAATTAGCATTCAGTGTATTCCAAAAACAGAAAGGCTAAGTATTAAAATTGTAGAAGGTTTAGATAAAATCGCGCTTCCAGTATGTGAAGGTCAAGATAGTATTTTAACTTTTAGGATTGACAATTTTAGCAATGACACTATTCTCGTATTTGTCCCTGATTATTTATCTGGTAAGTGCTTGTTCAGCTCTAAAGTAAAGTACTTTAAGGAGAATTCAAATAGAGATTCATTAATTGGCATTGCTTTAAGGCTAGAAGATTCATGGGATGTTAAATATGATACGCTTTTTCCTTGGAGTTCATCTTTTTATGCTGGCAATAAATGGAAAATAATGTATGGATTTAATCGTTCTCCATATACTCAATTATATTTTCCTTATCAAACTACCCAGGACACTGTAAATGAACTGTTTCTTAAATTACTACTTAACTATAATCAAAATACTAATACTTTGAAGCAGTTAGAATTTATAGTGCCAGAAGGTGTTGGTCAATTCAAAATTCCCTGATTTTTTGGGCATACCCCAGTTGGCTCAACGTATCCCACCCCCTATCAAAAAAGCTTGTAAAAGGTCGGCTTGCATGAGGCGAGGCAGCCAGTTGATGGCTTGGGGGTAACTTAGTTGGCGGTGGCTTTACCATGTATTTTGAACCTTGAGGCCGTGGCTTTGAGTAAAAGCATTAATTTTGACATCAATGGTACACTTTTCGGTAGTAGTGGTACTGCCCAGAAGGGAGGGTTCCGATTTTTTAGCTACCTTAGAGCGTGTCTAAATTTTCCTGATTAGGGGAAAGCGAGCAAATTTTGTTTTAGACAAGGCGTTTTTTGCAGTCGGATGCGGGCAATCCGGCGAAAAAAACAACGAAGTATCAAATAAAATTTGCCGCTTGTAGCCAATTGAGGGAATTTTAGACACGCTCTTAATGGGCATCAACCCGACCCTCATATACGAATGGCGGTACTGCATCAAAGACCACCTAGGCAATACCCGGGTATTGTTCACCGATAAAAACGGCGATGGCCTCATCAACCAGTCTGCCGACGAAGGACTGAACGAAGTCCTGGCTTTTTACAAGTACGCTCCTTTTGGACTGGAACTCGGCGGCAGCCACCAAAATGGCCGCAATAGCCACCACCGATACCAATACAACGGCAAGGAATGGACGGACGCACTCAACTGGTACGACTACGGGGCGCGCTGGTATGACCCGGCGGTTGGGCGCTGGGGGCAGGTGGATCCGCTGGCGGGAATTTACGCAAGCTCCTCGCCTTACAATTACGGGCTTGGAAACCCCATCCGGTTCATAGACCCGGATGGGAGGAGGGTTTCGAGCCGCCAGCATTTGTCTGTTGCTGAGGGTGGAATGGGGGTGGGTGTGGAGTCAACTCATACTGATGAAGATGGTAATGTAATTGCGGTTTATGATGATGGGGATGATGGAGTGTACTTACATTCAAATGGAACTACTAAGGCTCAAATCGACCAACAGAGAACCGACAATAAAAATACAGGAGGAACAGGTACAAACATAGGAGAGATTGGAGGTACATTGAATGCGGACGGAATTTATACTAACACATTGAATAAGAATATCGAAGAAGCAAAAAGCATATATAATCCATTTACATTCAGAAATTATGTCAAAACTAATGGAAAGTGGGATTTAAAAAATAACAAGAAAACAATCTACGGTTTGGCTAATGATGGTAAAACACAATTTTCATTCAACGGAGAATTAATGGAATCCCAAGATATAGGTAATCATCATTTTGGAGCTGTTGCTTTGGCTTACGGTTTATTTCCGAGTGAAAAATTCATTTTAGAGCAAGCAGGTGAGTATCAGATAAAGTCTGGAACATCAAGACCTGAATGGCAAATATACAAAGAAGAAACAAGGTATAATTATTCAAAATTAGGGACACCTATATCTTATAAAGTTAAGGTTATGCAACCACCCTATGGCGATGACCCAAGAGACCAAAAATGGATTAAATCAGGATTTCAATATTTCAAAAATAAATAGTAATGAAAACTAAAAAAATATTACTTGGAATAGGGATAGGAGTTTTGATTTTGCTATTCTTCAGTATATATAAAATATCAACCTTTACTCTCTTTGATGATGAATTTAAGGTGGTTGAAAGTATAAAAATACCTGATAGAAGTTATATCATAAAGATATATGATATACCTTCAAATGCTTCAAGTCAATCGTATATTCAAATAAGAAAAATCGAAAATGGCGTAGAAGAAGTTTTGGAAAGCTATGAACGGTTTGACCATTTAGATAGTTATTCTTTGGGAAAGGATACATTGGTACTAACGATAAGTGATTTAACTTTATCCAAATCAGAAGTAAAGAAGTTTCCACTACCCCAATGACATAGAAACCGCCCTTTTTGGCGGTTTTTTTGTGTCCACAATCGAGCAAAACAAAAGTATCCCCCCACCCAACCCCATCTACCTCAAACCAAAAAAGATGATAACAGATCGGGTTGCATACGGTGAGGCAGCCAGTTGATAGCATTGGGAGTAACTTTGTTGGCGGCGACCTTTCGCAGGAGCCATTCCAGGTAATTTTGGACATTGAGTCCGTGAAGCTTGGCAGTGCCGACGATGGAGTACAGAACGGCCAGGTTGGCAGCGGCATCATGGCTACCAGCGAAGAGGTAGTTTTTGCGTCCCAGTGCCAGAGGTCGAATGGTATTTTCGATAAGGTTGTTGTGTATCCCCCACCCACCTCCATCTTTCCCGTTAGAAAAAAGAGCCAGACCTTTGCTCCCAAACCAAAGATATG
>CALMIR010000076.1 GCA_937864265.1 uncultured Saprospirales bacterium
ATTTTAAGTGTGTCCGCTAGGGTAAGGACTTTGATAAATCGGGAAGTAATTTTTTTGCACACTACTAAATTCCTTTTTTTCTTAACCTGGCATGCTTTTTTTGTATATTTTTGTATCTTTGCATGCTCAAAAAAAATACCTATTAGGTCATTTAGCTCAGTTGGTTTAGAGCGCCGCCTTGACAGGGCGGAGGTCACTGGTTCGAATCCAGTAATGACCACAAATTGGGTGAGAGTGAGGGTGAGGGTGAGAGTGTGGGTGTGTGATCCCCAACTAAATCTTTTTTACTTTCGAGAATTTTCAGATTTACGCTAAAAATAAAAACTAAGACGCATGTTTGATTTTGAGAAGCTGGAAGTGTATCAGAAGCTATTCAATTTGAATACCGATGTGCTGAGTCATTTGGCTTCTAGCGTTCAAATAGATGTGTACCTAAAAGACCAACTCAAACGCGCCACCTTGAGTGCTGCCCTGAATTTGGCAGAAGGCACAGGTCGCGTTTCTTCGGCAGACAAAAAGCGGTTTTATGTGATTGCGCGCAGCTCTATCTTCGAGTCTGTCGCCATTTTGCAGGTAATGGAATCGACCGGAAATGTCAGCCGAGAAATTTATGATGACTGGTATGGTCAGTATGAAACGGTTTCTAAAATGTTGCTCAGCATGTATCGCAACGTAAAAGATACGCGGGACGAGTAATGCAGGCCTTTTTGAGCAACTGACGGCAAGGCATAAGGCTAAGCTTTTTGAGTATTCGAGGTTTGAGTGTGGCTAGGTTTAGCCTAGCCACACCCAACACACTCTCACTCACACTCAACTCACCCTCACCCAACTCACCCTCACCCAACTCACCCTCACCCTCACCCTCACCCAACTCACCCTCACCCTCACCCTCACCCTCACCCAACTTCGGGATGTAGCGCAGCCCGGTAGCGCGTTCGTCTGGGGGGCGAGAGGTCGCAGGTTCAAATCCTGTCATCCCGACCAAAATAAGGCATAATTATCTGATTTTCAGATTTTTATGCCTTTTTTATTTTTGTATTTTGTTGCATTTATAACTGCTTCAAAATACCATTTTAAGTATCCTCTGGTTTTTTAAAGAGGGCTGGGTTTTCTTTCTTCAAAAGTTTCTCCAAGTCCTCAGGTAGATTCTTTGCGTGAAAAAGGGTTTTGCATGATTTAAGACTTTCAAAGGTTAACCCTTTTGTATTCTTGAAATCAACATTTTGAAAGTCTGCTCTAGCCAATACAGCGTAGCTTAAATCAGCATTACTCAGATTTGATCCTTCAAGAATAGCATCAACTAAGGCCGCATACTTCAAATCTGCTCCAATAAAATACACGTTTTTTAGATTAGCACCAATCAGATATACTCCATTCATTTTGGCATGCCCCAAATAAGAATTCATCAGGTTTGCATGCGATAAATATGCGCCTTCTAAATAACTACTCCCTAGCGCTATACTTGTTATGCCTTCTTTATTTAACCTTTTAATATTTCCCACAATTCTGTTTGTTGCTTCTTTATCCTGCCATCCCAAAAAATCACTTATTTCTTCTTGATAGCGTTCAATCCGTTGTTGTCTATCATTTTCCGCTTTCCTAACGTTTTCATGTTGCTGCTGATAATGCTCATACAATGCCAAAATGACCCCAAAAACCAAAAGGTCAAACAAAAGGCCGTGCGCTTCGACCAAAACGTTTTTCAAATCGTCGCTATCCTTGAACCAAGATAAATCTAACCACAATATCAAAGGAAAGAAAAAAGCTATGGCAACCAAGAAAAACCGGATGGGTGAAACAATCATCCAAGCCCATACACTAGCTATCCACTTTTTGATTGGCTTTACCTTTTCCATATCTAGCATTTTGTTTTGCCCTGTTAAATCACCCCAATTTTATCAATCTCCCTCATCACCCGATCCGTTTCCACCAGCGCGACGATGATTTTTTGGTAGTGCAGGATGTCTTCAAAGCCCAACTCCCGGCCTTTGCGGTCTTTCAGCCACTTTTGGGCGGGTTGGTAGCCTCCGATATAAAATTCCCAAGCAATGGGGGGCACATTGGCGAAGTATTGCGCCTCATTGATGTAAACATTGCCGTTTTCATACTTGATTTTGCCCACAACGTTGTCCCCATCCGCCGGGTATTGGGTCAGGTACTTTTCAACGGTTGGGCTTTCCAACAAATGCAACTGCCGCAACTCGCCTCCCAGCGCCACCAATGCCCAAAACGTGGCCGCGTCTTTCGGGTACGGCACACGGGGAAAATCAATCTTCAAAAACTCCTTGTAGGTTTCGCGGTAGGTGGGCGAATGTAGTACGGCATAGATGTAATCTAGTAGGTCGATAGGGGCAAAAGTTCCGGCCTCGGCTTCCTTCTCATGGGTGAAGCGCAACCCGATTTTGTCCGCGATTTGCTGAACGATGACAGGGTTGAAGTTGGGGGTTCGGGTGGTTGGGGTAAGGGTGGTTTGGGGATTTGCCTTGGGATATAGGTATAGAGGAAATACATATGAGCGTTCTTTGGTTTGAATAGAGATCGAGTTGCCTTCGGACGGTTCAACTGATACAAAAATATGTTGAAAATCAAAAGAACTCTGTTGCCTACAAGTAACTAAAGCAATATTTTCATGTAATAAATGCTGGCTAATTTCATGGCGAGGATAGGACATAAAACCTTTAGAATTGCCTGAGTAATAGGTATTCCGCGAATCAAACGGGCGATAGTTAATGGTGCAGATTATTCCTTTTCCTGAAACTACATCATGTTTTGCAGTTATCATTTTCCAATCTCGGCCATCTGGGCGTTCATCATAAATCTTTCTTATTTCCTCTGGGGCTTTGGTCTGAAAATCTGCCAATACTTTTTTCAAAGTATCTTCTTTGATATGAAGACAAAGTCCATCTCTCTCTGTCGTTATTCCAATCGAATTATTATTAAAAAGGGAATCCAACTTGTATCCGAGTTCATATTTTTGACGATCCCCAAAATCCTTTTTCACAAAAAAGAAATCAGGCGCATCGGGCTTCAGTTCCGTCCAGGGGATGGAAGCGATGGTATTGTTGTTGAGGAAGGCGTATTTCTCCTCTCGTTTGCCATAGAGGTCGAAATGAAAAACCTGGCCTGCATGGGTATTTTTTTTGCTCATTTCTACGGGTGTTGTGAAAATTTCTGCTATTTATTGAAAAGTTTCCACATTTTGTAAGTATATTTGTGGGAAAGTCTGCATTGCATGAATTCCGACTCCATGTCGTGGCAGGGTATCCTGCTTAGTGCAAATGCGGGCTTTTTTTATGTTAAGAGGATCATGTTGGCGCTTGTCAGAGGGTTTTTGGCGGTATAGTAGTTGTTGGAACCCTCCCATTTAGAAGCATCGTACAGATCAACCACCAATGAGATTTTATCCTTCAAAAAATGATAATACCGGGTTTCGCCCCTTTCAAATACGCGTTGAATAGCCCAGCAGAAGTAGTCGGTGATACAAAGTAAGGGTTCATTTTCGTATGGTTGGACATTAAAAACCACCTTTTTCTTTACCACTTTGGAAGCCGCATTCCTCTGAAAACGACGCGTAGCCTTTGACAACGCATTATTCAGGTTGGTATGTTTGGTGCTGTTGGCTCGTTGTGCAATGTTTAAAACGAGCTTGCCATCCTTGTTCAGTTTGTTTTTTAAAATATGAGATAGCAAATCTGCGTAGAACTCATGCTGCTGTCCATTGTGTTTTGACTCAAAAATCCGATCTATTTTTCTGCCGACCACCGCTTCAAAACTGCAATCGAGCTTTAATATATAGTCAAAAAGCAACTTGCGCACCTCTGGAATATCATCGGTTGCATGAAAGAAAAAACCATTTTTGTTTATTTTTTTCTGGATGCTGGGAACTTCAGCGAAGTAAGGATCGGCCTCAATCGAGCTGATTAGTTGGCTGATATTTGCCCGAACTGGTTCAAGCGGTTCTTTAAATTTTACACTTCCCAGTATAAACGCTTTAGAAACGCCCTGCTGCCCTACAATGTTCACCTTTCCCTTTGCGTAAAAGGTAGTATCGCCCGCTTCATCCAGAAAACGGTGATAATCACAAGTTGGCATTTGGGTCATGGCCTTTTTTTCTTGATAAAAATATTGATGCTCACACCCTGCATAATATCAAACACGTTCTGATCAGGTGATCCGTCGGGGGCGGTTTCTTTCTTTTTGGCATTGCCATGCAAATCCAGGATATACACTTTATCAAAAGATTTGAGCAGTTCTTCCCGCATTTTCCGGTGAATGATGCCATCCAAAAAGCTATTATTGGAAATATAAGCTAAAATGCCCTCGCCTGTTTTATCAATGAAGTGCTGCCCAAAACGAATAAACTTGATGTAGTCATCAGAAAGCGGCTGTATGTTTCTTTCCTTCAGGTCTTTTTTGTAGTCAGCGGTTAGCTTTTCAATCCAGGGGCTTTTATTCGTGCTACTCACTGAATAGGGCGGATTGCCCAAAACCACCATCACCGGCGCGTCCTGCTTCACCCGGTTGGCCGCGTTGGCTTCATCGCTCAACCAATGCGAAAACAGGGTGCCAGCATCGGGGTGGCTTTCTTCCAGGGAGTTGGTAAGGAAAACCCTCAGCCGTTGGTCGCGGGTGGGTTTGTAGCCCGTTTCGGTCAAGAGCAGGTCCAGTTTGAGGTGCGCCATGGCATAGCTGGCCATCAGCAGTTCAAAGCCATTGAGGCGGGGTATCAGGTCGTTTTCAACATAACGGCTCCAAATGCCCTGTTGACCTTCAAAACGCGTGTGAATCTGTTTGATTACCTCAGCTAAAAACGTTCCCGTTCCTGTGGCCGGGTCAAGCAGCTGTACTCGATGTACTTCTTTCTCTACCTTCTTGCCCTGTACATCTACCTTGATTTTGGTTTTGGAAGTGTCCGCCAATCCTTGAGAAAGTCCGAATTCAGTTTTCAAAATCTCGTCCACGGCGCGCACAATGAAATTAACCACGGGTTCGGGGGTGTACCAAACGCCGCGGGCTTTGCGCAAAGCCGGGTCATAGGCCGCCAGGAAGGTTTCGTAAAAATGGATTACCGGGTCTTCTTGCTTGGTGCGGGTGCCAAAGTTGCGCATAATGTCGGCCACATCCGAGGCTAGGAAGATTTGCACCAATTCATCCACGATCCAAACCAAACGGCCGTCGAGGTCATAGCCCGCAATGTCTTGAAACAGGCGGCGCAGGAAAGGGTTGCTTTTGGGGATGAGGGTAGCTGCTTCTTGCCTGCTGAAGGTGGGCAAAGTGGGGTCGTGGTAGCGGGCGGCAAACATGCCATAAGCAATGGTCTGGGCGTAAATGTCGGCAAATGCGCGGTTGGTAATGTCGTGGATCAAAACGTTTTGGAAGGTCAGCATTTGGCCTTTCAGCGGGCTTTGGGTGCCCTGTTCGTCATCGGCGTTCAAAGATTTCTCAATGACATCGGCCATCAGTTTTGCCCTAGAGGCCATCATTTCCGCCAATTTGTTGGGGGACTTGATGCTTTGGGTGATGGTAGCGGCAAAATTTTTGACCAATTGGGTGAAGGTGTCAAAGTTTTCAGGCAAGGGCACAATCTTGCCCCCCTGAATTTGGGCAACGGAAACTTGAGTAACAAAGTTGCCGTCCTTGTAAAAATGGAAGTCCAGGTAATCCGTAAAAATGAGGTTGTTTAGTGAGGCGCGGTAGCGGTCAAACTGTTCTTTCAGGGTTTTGCTTCTCAGGTCAACGCCAATATCTTTTGCCTCAATATACCCGAGTGGAATATCTTTTTTGGTCAAGATGTAATCAGGCGCACCGCACTCGATGCGGGCAGGCTCATTGGTCACCAACACATCGGGCAACAGGGCAGAAAGCAGGCTTTGCAGGTCGCCCCGGTAGCTGTGTTCGCGGCTTATTCCGGTTTGGAAGCGGGTATTGAGTTGTTTTACGTAGTCTTGGAGCTTCATGCATGGGTATTGTTGATCTATGGCAAATATAGTTTTAATTCTTACTATCCTTTATATGAATCAAATTGACCCAAGTACCGTTTTTTGACTTTTTTTCGACTGTACACCTTTCTAAAAATCCTCAATGTCCAAACTCATTGATTCCCCTTTATTCATAGAAACAGATTCAACTTTGGGCAACACATAGGACTTTAAATTGATCAACAACTCCAGTCGCTTATCAGGGGGCAATTCTGAAAGAAGTTGTGGTATTTCTTTAGTCAGCTTGTTGGGGGCTCCTTTGATAGGCTCCGGGGCAGAGCCTTATAAAACGGCCACCGCTTCGCGGTTCAAAGCTCCACTGGAGCGGAAAAGCGCTGCCCCGACGATCAGGGCCTAATTGCCAAATACTAGGTAATGGCCATTCAAAAGGAGGGATATGGCTATACTCTCCCCTACAAAAACACCAGCCCCCATGCACCTAAACAACAGGTGCATGGGGGCTAATCATGTTTGAGTTTATACTACCCTACATCCGGTGCACATCGCCGTTGCCCATGATGCTTTTCTCCAGCTTTTGTGGTTCACCCTTGTACGAGACATCGCCATTGCCAGCGATGGAGACGGAAAGGACTTCGGTAGTGCCGATCAGTACATCACCATTGCCGGCTACGCTGATATTGCACTGTGTGGCGTTTAGGTTGGATGCATCCACATCGCCGTTGCCGGCTACGCTAATGGCTACTTTCTTGGCCGAGCCTTTGAACGACACATCGCCTGAGCCGGCTACAGAAATTTCCAGGTCGCCCAATCCATTGAAAGCATCCTGGGCAACGATATCGCCGCTTCCAGCCAGATTCAAAGCTTTCACCTGGGGCATAGTGACGTATATTTTGATGGCCTGATCGCTTTTCCAGTTATTGCCCCATTTGCTGTCCTTTTTCATGCCTATGTTCAAGGCATTGTCCGCTACTTCTATTTTCAACTTGTCCACCTGTTCGGCAGGGCCTTCTACCTTTACCTGATAATCGCCTTGCATGAGGATGACATCGGCAGAAATAGCTAGGTTGATGGTATGGAAATCGCGCGCATCAATCGTTTTTTGCGCCAGCAGAGAAATGTGGCAAACCAGATAGGCTGCCGCCAAAAGAAACAATCTTTTCATGTTGTGTCGAGTTTTTATTGAATGTTATTAATAGCAAGGGATGAGCCTTTTATCAATAAAGCCCATTGTTTGCAAAGACAAGCATTTTATTTCAAAGTTGCTGTAACAAAGGCCGGTCATGGGCTTCAGCCCCAGATTTTTGTGACCTTATCATCCACTTCGATTTTGTTCTTCTCCAGGTCGTTGTAAAACTTTTCCAACTGCTGTAACATGTCTTTCTTCGCCTTGTCATCTATTAAAGGCGTTTTCCGGATGATATCCAACAATGAATTTTTTTGATTCAAAAACAAGGCTCGGCATGATTCAAAATCCTCCTTGGGCACTTCTACACCCATATAGATACGCTGGAAGAAGTTTTTCTGGCCAATATTATCGTTGGGTATGGCGTAAGGACTGCCTACCAGGGTCGCAAAATCAAAGTCGTAAGGCACCGTATAGAATTTAGAACCGTCCTGGCTTTTCAAAATTTTCACGTTGCGCTGCATAAAAACCGACCAATCGGTATTGCCAATCATGTATTGAAACAAAGCCAAACGAGCGACATCCTTTGGGGCAAAAGCGCTGTCGGTCATGCCAAAACAATCATCGCATTCTTCAGCGTTGATCCGGTAAGCCAAGGCATCCGTATCTTCTATCAGAAAAGCATAACTGGTCAGGGTGCGGTCGCTCTGCGTGTCGCGGTAGGTAACCTGAATCAATCGGGTGCGGAAACTTTCCGGCGTGAGTGTTTGATACAACTGGTAGGTCAAAAATTCGCGCATCACCAAATCGGCGTCCACCTCACTGTTCAAACAGTGCGTCACCATTTTCAGGTCGTCAAAAGGCAAAAGCCCTTCGGCTTCCAGCTCCTTTTTAGAGAAATCGAGTTTGAGCGGTGGAAAGTCGCAAATCCGACGTCGGTAGTTGCCTCTGATACTGACTTGTACATTCCAGCTTTTTACTTGGCCGGATTGGCTGATAAAGTGGACACTGCCTGCGGTTTTTTCTTCTGTAAACTTATTCTTTTCCAGGAAGTCTAAATCGACCCAGAACTCCACTTCGGGCACGCCGCTCGGATTGAGCAAATCTAAAACGGTGTTTTTCCCTGTTGCAGTTGTCCAAAAACTGGTCAGGAAAAACAAACCAACAAACAAATTTTTCATATTTCGGGTGATATTGATAACGGGTTTAGGGCTAGGTATCATTTTTTTTCTTAAAGATGCAAAAAAGAGGGCTTAGCCCCCAAACTTTTTGGACTGAAATAGCAAAAACACCGCATGAAAGGCATTTTTTTCAATTTTCCTTAGGGGGAGGGCGGAAAAATATTCATCCAGAAGTATATATCTTTACAAATTCGATAACCCTCAATTTCAAGAGTAAGCATCAGGCCTATGGAAAAGCCCACCTTTACGTTGGAGCAAATTTTGAACATGGAATTGCCGCCTCTTATTATTTATGCGGCCCCTTTTATGATCAGTTGTGTATTTTTAGAGTACTACCTCCGCAACAGGGAGCAGATGGAACACTACGATAAAAAAGATGCTTTTGCTGGAGCACTAGTCGGTATCGGCAACCTGATTTCCACCGCTCTTTTAAAAACCATCACTTTTGGGACTATTTTGGTTGTTTATAATATGGTACCCTGGTATGTGCCGATCAACTGGTGGACTTCCATTCTTTGCCTGCTTGCCCTAGATTTTTGTAGCTATTGGGCACACCGCATTTCACATGTACAGCGTTTCTGGTGGTCCACCCATGTTACCCACCATTCCTCTGAGCAATATAATTTTACCGTCGCTTTTCGCTTGTCCTGGATTCAGCATTTGAAAATTATTTTTTTTCTACCCACCGCTTTTGCCGGCTTCCATCCGGTGGTGTTCTTTATCTGTCATCAGATAGAAGTATTGTATCAGTTTTGGTTGCATACGGAACTGATCAAAAAAATGCCAAAACCGATCGAATACTTTTTTGTCACCCCTTCCCACCACCGGGTACACCACGGTAAGAATGACAAATACCTAGATAAAAACTTTGGTGCCATATTTATCATTTGGGATCGGCTATTCGGCACTTTTGAACAGGAAGTAGAAACGCCGAATTACGGTATTCTCAAACCCGTTGGTTCCTACAATCCAGTGTATCTCGTTTTCCACGAAGCACTCGACATTCTGCGCGATATGAAGCAATACCCCTCTCTTAAAGCTTGGTGGCTCATTCTATTTGGCAGCCCTAGCCTCACGCTCGACAAATCGGCCTACGCCAATGCTATGGGCAAGCGCTGGCAGGCCAGGCAGCGGAGGAAGGAAGCTTTAGGGGTCAAAGCGGCTGGAGAAGTGTCGGTGTGACTTCGAATCACGCCGAGACTTTACTACTTTGGAGCGAAAAGTCTTTGTTTTTTAGTAGTTTTCGCTTGGGCGAAAATGAATTTGGAGCGAAAACTATTTTTGAATGACTACTTTTCGCCCGGAATCGTATTATATTCACCTCGAAAAATATCTTCCTCATCAAGTTTAAGAGGTGTCTGTTCCATTAATTGGCCGAGAAGCGGAGAAGCAAATCCTATATGAAGCCTTGCAATCGCAGGAAGCAGAAATGGTAGCAGTGGTTGGTCGTCGGCGTGTAGGTAAAACCTTTTTGATAAAAACAGTTTATAAACATCAAATTGTTTTCAGCATATCTGGCGAGCTCAACGCTCCACTAAAAGAGCAATTAGAACGGTTTTCTTACACGATCAAGGAATATGCAGGTGCTGCACTGCCACTTAGTGTACCACAAAACTGGCAGCAGGCTTTCATGCTGCTCATCGAGTATTTGAAAACACAGGACTTCACAGAAAAAAAAGTCGTGCTTTTAGATGAATTACCCTGGTTGACATCCAATGATTCAGGCTTTTTGAGGGGGCTGAGCTTTTTTTGGAATAGTTGGGCGGTGAATCAAAATATCGTGGTAGTGGTATGTGGCTCAGCTGCTTCCTGGATGATTCAAAATTTAGTGCACCATAAAGGGGGACTACACAACCGCATTACCAAGCGAATATTCCTCAAACCTTTTACACTCGCCGAAACACAGCAGTTTTTTCAAAACAAAGGCTTCGTGTTTAATCATAAGGAAATAGTAGAACTCTACATGGCATTAGGAGGTATCCCCCATTATTTAAAAGAAGTAAAAGGGGATAAAAGCATCGTTCAAAATATTGATCAGCTCTGTTTTTCTGATACGGGTTTTCTAAAAGATGCGTTTTCTAAACTCTATCACGCCCTATTCGACCGTGCTGAAAAACACATTGCCATTATCCGAGCACTTGCCAGTAGTAAACAGGGATTGCCCCGTCATAAAATTGTCGAATGGAGCAAAATACCGGAAAATGGCAATACTAGTAAAGTACTCGAAGAATTAGAACAATCTGGATTCATTACTTCTTACTTCCCATTTGGCAAGCTTAAAAAAAATAAGCTTTACCGACTGACAGATGAGTATTCCTTATTTTATCTGCAATTTATCGAAAACAAAATACACGTAGGCAGTGGTACCTGGCATCATTTGAGCCAAACCCAGGAATACAAAACCTGGAGCGGCTATGCTTTTGAGAGCATTTGCCTCAAGCATATTGCTTCTATTAAAAAAGCTCTGGGAATCAGCGGTGTATATTCACTTTCTTCTTCTTTTTACCAAAAAGCGACACTTGACCAACTGGGTGTACAAATAGACCTATTGTTGGAGAGAGCGGATCAAATCATACAGGTTTTTGAGATCAAATTTTGTAATGGTATTTTCTTCCTCACAAAAGAAACAGCCGAAAGCTTGCAACGAAAGCTCCGGGCGTTTACAGAAGTGACCAAAACCCGAAAACGCTTATCCCTGACGCTCATTACCACTTATGGTCTGAAGCAAAGTATGTACAGCTCTGGCCTGGTAGAACACGTTTTAACACTAGATGATTTATTTCTGGCCTGAGTAAATAGGAACACCATGAATCGAACTACCCTATCAAAACAAACCCATTTTCACTACTATGCTTTTGCCGATTTCATAGCGTCCTTGTCCGATGATGCTTTCTTGTATGCCCCGGTAGCCAAGTGGAGCGCGGGGCAACAACTCGAACACTTGATACGCAGCATTTCACCTTTGATATTGGCGCTGCGATTGCCAAAATGGGTGCTTATTTTACTGTTTGGAAAACCAAACCGCCCCGGCAGATCGTATGTTCAGTTGGTGGGAAAATACACCAGTAAGCTCCATGCAGGAGGCCGAGCAAGTGGAAGGTATATTCCAAGGGAAATTCATCTCCGTCAAAAAGAAAGGCTTATTAAGGTGCTGAAGCAAAAAACGGATCTATTGACCCGTGTCCTGCATCGCTTTTCTGAAAAAGAATTGGATGAGTTGCTGCTGCCCCATCCTTTGCTGGGAAAACTGACGCTGAGAGAAATGATGTATTTTACGATATACCATGTGCAGCACCACCTGGAATTGACCCAAAAGTACTTGGGCGAGAAGCAAAATAAGGAGGCATACTAATACAACGGGAGTTAATGACGCGTATCTGGCGATGACTTCGTAGTTAGATTCAATCCGGAGTTTTCCCAACTTACATTAAAGCTCAATCAGTTGCCCACCTAGTCCAATCTTCTGGCGTGTCTAAATCCACGGCAGCGTCTGGTAAAGTCACAAAAGAAAATTGAGTTCGATGGGCTTCGATGAGCGCTTTGGCGCCTTTATCCCCCTGGAGTTCCAGCAGTTTATTAAAAAAGGTGCTTTTAAAAAAAGCGGGTACCCCTACTTGATTGTCATAAACCGTAGCTGCGCCTGAGGTGTCTTCTTCGGTAGCTGTTACTAAATCCTGAAGGTGTCGTGCATTGACCAATGGCTGATCGGCCAGTGTTATCAGGCATTGGCTGCATTGAGGCCACAATGCCAGCACCCATTTCAAACCGACCCGAATGGAGCTGCCCATGCCTTCCGCCCACCCCGGATGATGGAGGATGGTGAAATCGCCTTTTTCCCCCTTGAGTTGCTCCCCAATATGTTCCGCTTCGTGACCCAGCACGACAAAAACAGGGCCTAGTTCGCTATCAATTGCCGTATCTACTGCATGCTGGAGCAGTGTCTTTCCCTTATATGGGAGCAATTGTTTGAGTTGCCCCATGCGGCTGGAATTGCCCGCCGCTAAAATGATGATGGCTGTGTAAGTCATTTTCTTCAAATATCCCGAAAGATAGCCTTACTTTTGAAAAATGAAAACGAAAGTCCTACTTACAGCTTGTTTACTGGCCTCTAGCTGCACCCTGATAGCCCAAGAGCAACAACGTCTGCCCTTTCTAGAACCCGCCGATACCTTGCACAAAGGCCGCTTCTGGACAACAGTTGGAACAGGGACAGTCATATACGCCAGCTTTTCAGTTGGGCTTTATCAGGCCTGGTACAAAGATTACGAACTGACCCGCTTCCATACTTTCAACGATTGGGGCGAATGGCAGCACATGGACAAGGTAGGCCATGCTTTTACTGCCTACGTAGAAAGCAATCTGAGCTTTAGCGGCGCTATGTGGACGGGCATGCGGCGGCGCAACGCGATGTGGACGGCAGCCGGAGTGGGCATGTTACTGCAAAGCACGGTAGAGTTCATGGATGGGTTTTCAGAAAAATGGGGTTTCTCCTGGGGCGATATGGCGTTCAATGCCGCCGGAGCAAGTGTGTTTGTCGCGCAGGAAATGCTGTGGCAGGATCAAAGAATCAAATTCAAGGTATCCAATACTTCTCCCGATTATGCGACGTCTCCAATATTGGCTAAAAACGGACTGAGCAGCATGAGCCTGCAACAAAGGGCAAATGAATTATATGGCAGTTCATTTGCGGAAACTTTTTTAAAAGATTACAATGGCCAAACGATATGGCTATCGGCGAATATTGCATCTTTTATCCGCGAACGCCCTATGTGGCTGCCTGCTTGGTTAAATGTTTCTGTGGGTTATGGGGCAGAAAATATGTTTGGCGGTTACAACAATCAGTGGACAGACGAGGCTGGAAATAGGTATGAATTGGACACGCAAGCTTACCCCCGTTACCAGCAGTTTTACCTGGGGCTGGATGTGGATTTAAGCCGCATTCCTACGCGCAAAAGAGGACTCCGCTTGCTTTTGGGAACACTCAATTGGATCAAGATCCCCTCCCCTACCCTGGAATGGAATACCAATGGGCAATGGAGGTTTCATGCGCTGAGGTGGTAACAGACGCAACTAATTTGAGTAAAAACATGAATTTTACAAGGCGTGTATTTGTTCTTCGGTAAGCCCGGTTTGCTGTTTTATGTCTTCCAGCGGAACGCCGCGCTCTTTCAACATTTTGGCCATCGCTAAAATAAGCTGATCTTTTTGAATGCTTATTTTTCTTTCTTGCTCCAGTTGCTCAGAAGTCTTTTCCAGTTGTTCGGAAGTCTTTTCCAGTTGCTCGGAAGTCTTTTCCAGTTGCTCGGAAGCTTTTTCTAATTGCTCGGAAGTCTTTTCCAGTTGCTCGGAAGTCTTTTCTAATTGCTCGGAAGCTTTTTCTAATTGCTCGGAAGTTTTCTCCAGTTCTTCAGAAGTCTTCTCCAATTCATATTGCGCTTTGCCCCATTCCCCTTTGAAGAAAGCAATCTTATTGTCGCGTTCTATCAGGGCTTTTAAATACTCATCTTCCGCAAACATTTGTTCTTCCAAATCCGGATTTTGGCTGTCTGCAGCCTCTAATCGTCGGATAACCCGCTCCAAAAATCCAGGGAAAAACTTGCGTATGAGCCGCAGGCGGTGTTCGTTACTTTTAACTTTAGAGTTTTGGTCAAAAAGCTTGAGCAATGCAAAAAGTTTGCGCTTATATTCGTCATGCTGATAGTCTTGCTCTTCAATGTAGGTTATATTGGGCAATTGAACCACTAGAATATCATAGCTAAGGTGTTGGATGAAATCAACATTACTTTCTAGTGTTCTATTCTTAAACACGCCCTGTGTAACCCTATTGGTGCGAATGAGCAAGTCATTTACTTCTTTTTCGATTCTAAAATTTAGGATAAAAATCGGGAACAACCGTATTGGCCGTTCTACGATCTTAATGGCTTGCGTTTCTACATCAGTAACTTCCGCGTGGTGTTTACGCTGAAAATTTTTGCTCAAGTAGCGTTTGAATCGGAAAATATCGTCGGGTTCACTGGCCTTTTGCAGCTCAATCATGACAAGCTCTTCTTTGCCATCCGGCAACTCGATAACGGCCGTGAAGTCCAAATGAAAGAGGCGTATTTCGTCGCTGGTACGAGGATCTTCTATGGGCGTTTCTACCAACGGCAACTTTTTCTCGGTATGGGACAAGGGAGCTAATTCTAACTTTTTTATTTTCTCACCAATCAGGGTAGAAATGACGATGGTCGCGCTCTCCAAGTCCTCCATCAAATACTTGAACACTACATCATATATGGGGTTGGGTATGATGAGGTATTCACTATCTCCGGCATGGTGCTCTATCGTTTCCAAATAAACTGTGTTTTTTACAAAACAAAAATACGCTTTTTTGTGAAGCCTTTTGTACAAAAATGTCCTCCTGTTTACTGAAATCGCCTGCTTCGCATTACCAAATGAATAAAAAGAGTAATTTTTTTGCAATTTTGACTCAAAAATTATCCCCTCCAAATTCAATAATTTGAACAAGATGCAAAAACAGCTTTACCTACTCCTGTTGGTTTTTGTTAACCTCTGCACTTTACAGGCTCAGCAAAAGCCTCACCCCATTTATCTCGCCGATGAGGCGCCAGCTTGGGCTAAAATGCTACATGAAGCCGATCCCAACGTGTGGGAAATTCAGGCCGAATATCAAAGCTATTTTGAGCATAGACCCTTTGAAAAAAACACCTATACTCAGTATTACAAACGCTGGATGCATTGGGCACGTCCTTTTGTGCAAGCGGATGGCAGGCTGCTCGTTCCCAAAACGGAGCAAAACCTTTTGAGAGAAAAACAATTGCTGCTCAATAGGCAAAGTGCCGATTCCAGAAATACAGGCGATTGGTCATTTAACGGCCCCAAAGTGCATTATTTCCCCAATGCCTCTGCCCAATCGGTAGATCACACCAATATTTACAGCTTTGATATTTACGAAGCAGATCCGAATATTCTTTACGCTGGAGGTGAAACAGGAGGCATTTGGAAAACCCTGGACAAGGGTCTGAACTGGACACTGCTCAGCGCTGAGCTACTCCACGGTGCTTTTGGTGCCGTGAAAATCAATCCACAAAACCCAGATGAAGTGTATGCCGCTACCCATGGTCGAATCCTTAAAACCAGTGATGGAGGCAGCACTTGGCAGACGGTTTACACAGAAAATAATTTATGGATAAATGAATTATTCATCCAACCCGCTGCGCCTTCTATTGTCCTGGCTGCCAGCGATAAAGGCTTACTCAGGAGTGCAGATGGCGGCAATAGTTGGGACAAATTGTTCAATCAAAACACCTGGACCATCAAGGGGAAACCCGGCGATCCGAATACCTTATGGATAATTCGCAAAAACGGCAATAGCTCTGATTTTATGATGTCAACCGATAGTGGCAACTCCTTTCAGGTTTCCAATAACGGTTGGTGGCAGGCCGATGGCGACCGCCAGGTTACCGGGGCTATCATTGCTCCTTGCCCTTCCAATCCGTCCAAACTATACGCTTTTTTAAGTGGCGAAGGCAACACGCTAGGGGGCTATATCGGTGTATTCGTCAGCAATGACAATGGAAGCAATTGGTCGAATACCCATCCTGGCAATGCCATCGGACAACCTTATTCTATCCCCAGCCACACCAATTTGATGGACGCAAATGGGGTAAATTGGTTTTGGCAGGGTTTTTACGACCAAGCCATTGTGGTGAATCCACTCAACGACAACGAGCTGATTGCAGGAGGATGTTCCTGGTTTCACAGTACCGATGGTGGGGCTACCTGGCGCGGTTATGGTGGCTATGTTTCCAGTAGCGGTATCAGCGGTGACCGCCACCCCGACATACAGTGGGCAGCGGCGGTAGGCAATGAACTGTGGATTGCTTCCGATGGCGGACTGGTTTATTCCAACAATTTCGGACAGCATGTAGAGGGGCGCAATAATGGCATCAGTGGTGCAGACCTATGGGGATTTGGTAGTGGCTGGAATGAAGACATTCTCGTAGGCGGTCGCTATCACAACGGCAATATGGCCTATCACGAAAGCTTTCCTACTGGCACTTATTATGCCATAGGCGGTGCCGAGTCTGCCACTGGATATGTGAATCCTGGCCCGGAGCGCAAAATTTATCATTCGGATATTGGCGGCGACATCCTCATCCCTGGGTTTGGCAATGGCTTGGGCGGTTTTACCGTAGGTGCCTGGCCCAATGAAAGCTATGCCTATTTTGCCAATTCGGAAATGGAATGGCATCCCAATTGCTGGAATTGGATTTATATGGGAAAAGACGATAAACTGTGGCGATCTACCGATGGCGGCACGACCTTCACGGTGCTGTATGACTTTCCCGGGAACGAAGAACGCAAAGTATATGATATAGAAATATGCCGTGCTAACCCGGCAGTGATGTATTGTTCGCAATGGAATGGCACCGACGATGCAATATGGCGAAGCACGAACGGCGGTACAACCTGGTTGGCCTGTCAAGCCTTGCCCCTTCCCAACAACAACGACCGGGTAAAATTGGCTGTCAGTGCAGAAGACCCGAATGTGTTGTGGGCGTCGGTGAGTTATGGCTCCAATGGAAAAAAAATATACAAAACCGAGGATGGCGGCGCCAGTTGGATCAACCTGAACACGCCAGTATTAGACGGTGTCCAGATCAGCAACATCATGGCGCAGTATGGCACGGATGGCGGCATTTACTTAGGTACGGATGGCGGCGTTTTTTATAGAAACAATAGCCACGACGACTGGCAATTGTACAGCGCAGGCTTGCCCCTGTCGGCGCAAACCAACCGCTTAAAGCCATTTTACAAAAAAGGCCTGATCCGGAATGGTTGCTGGGGCTTTGGTGTTTGGGAAGCACCGCTTTATGAAGCTAGTTCAGTACAAGCCCTGGCGATGGTGGACAAACTGGAAAGCTATTGCCCATTGGATACCTTCTACTTCGACGACCATTCCGTGGTCATGCACGAAGGCAGTTCCTGGAATTGGACATTTGAAGATGCCCTGAGCGTCGTAGGCGAGCAAACCAGAACCCCGAAAGTTGTTTTTCAAACATCGGGTACTAAAATGGTTGTTATGACACTTACCACGCAGCAGGGTGTTTTCACAGACACCATTACCGTTTTAGTTGGAGATGAATGTACCAGTTTGTTGCCTGAAAGTAAGCCTGGATACGCCCTTTCGCTGGATGGCAACGGCGACTATGCAACAGCCAGCGAAAACCTAAATCTCAATGCCAATACCGCCACCATTACGGCCTGGATTAAACCCCTTGGCGATCAAAGCGAGTGGGCAGGCGTGGTATTGAGCAGGGGTGGCAGCACCACAGCAGGCATCCATTTTGGGGAGGACAACGAACTGCACTACATGTGGAACGATCAAAACTGGTGGTGGAATTCGGGTTTGTATCCACCTTTGGGCGAGTGGTCGCACGTGGCACTGGTCATCGAACCCAATCGAGCAACGCTTTACCTCAACGGCATACCTGCAACATTCAATACCACCCATCAGGTAGAAGCATTTGACAATCCGCTGGTGTTCGGCAGTGATCCGGGCTGGGACAATCGCTATTTTAAGGGACTGATAGACGAGGTGAGTTTTTACAACAAAGCGCTTTCGCAAAATCAAATCCGGGAAGAGATGCACCTGACCCGCACCCATACCAATACCGAAGGCTTACTTTCTTACTACCAATTCAATGAGGAAGAAGGCCCTGCGTTCGATCGCATCGGATTGGGCTATGCCAGCTTGGGTGGGGATGCACAACGTCTTGTTTCGACTGTCGCCGTAGGACCTGGCGTCAGTAAGCTTCAAACGATCAGCGATCCGGGAGAAGTAATATTTGAAGGTACTGGTGTAGTTGCCAATTTTGAAGCTGGCAGTATTTTGCCGGAAGGCGAAAACGTAATGACACGTTTGGAAATAGCGCCTGATCAATGGCCTTCAGCCGACAGCATCAGCCGGGCTTACTGGGTATGGCATTATTTTGGTGAAAATACCGGTTTTGACCCGCCAAGCAGCTTATCTTTTTCTCTTATTGGCAATGTGCCGACCACTGCTACGGTAGCTGACTATCAATTGTTTTTGCGCCAAGCCCGTGGAGAAGGAGATTCCTGGCAAGCCTCGGTCTCGGCCAGCAGTTTATTATCGGGTACAGACGGCGGTGTTGGTTTCGGCACCGACAACGGCCTTACAGGATCGCGGCAATTGATCGTCACGCGGCCTATGACGGTTGGCGTGGCTGCCACACCACCACAAGCGATTCAAGTGCAGGTATCGCCCAATCCTTGCTCTGGCGAAGGGTCGCTTTCGGTTCAAACCAATTTGCCAGGGCTGGTACAATTTCGCTTATTTGACAGCAAAGGACGCCAAGTAAAACTACAGGCTTTTGAAAGGCAGGCTGCTATCCCATTGGAGGGCATGCACCCGGGCAGCTATTTCTATGTGCTGGAAAATGAGGGGGCAATGCGTTTTGGGAAGGTGGTGGTTTATTGAGCTGGTATTACGTTTACGAAACTTTTGAAGTTTCGTAAACGTAATAAAACGCAATCGGCTGTTTGCTAAGCACCTTTGGGCTTTACCGCACAAGTGCTCAGGCCGAATGGTGCATACAGCGGGCAGAAGCTTACCACACTGGTGAGTAAGAACACTGCACCCAACACCAATAATACAATGCCTAATGTACCTGTCACTGTTCCAGTGAAATAAAGAACGGCAAATACTGCGGCCAATAAAATGCGTACAACGCGATCAGCAGAACCCATGTTTTTTTTCATAACCAGCGATTTATTAATGGATGAATAATTTTGCCAAATAAACGATGCCCGTAATCAACAGGATGCAGGTAATACACACCAGTATCAATTTCAGCCATCGGTTTTTCATGTGCTGTTTTTTTGATTTACTGCAAAGTTAAGGCAGGCAAAAGGTAAAAAGCGGTGACTGTAGTCACCACCCTATAAAATTTCTATCCCATTGGCGTGCTGGATGATGAGGCGATCTTTTTCCAGTTTCTTCAGTACGCGGGTTACGACTTCCCGCGCCGTTCCCATTTCACGGGCTATTTGATGGTGGCGCAAATCGATGCGTTCGGTATCCAGGTTTTTGGCTTTTTCTTTCAGATAATCATATAGCCTTTTGTCCATTTTTTCAAAAAGCACCAGATGGATGGTCTGTAGCAGGTCTTCGTAGCGTTTGTTGAATTGTTGAAAAAAAAGATCGTTGAGGGAGGGATACTTTTTCACCCAATCGCGCAGCAGGTCAACAGGCAGTAGCAAAGCCTGGGTATCTTCCTCTGCAATGGCAAAAACTTTACTGGGCGTATGCCATAGTGCCGCCGAAAATGACATGACACAGCTTTCAGCAGGGGCGATATAATACAGAAGCAACTCCTTATCTTCGTAAGAGCTAAACACCTTGAGCAGCCCTTCCAGTACCAAGGGAACGACCTGAACGTACTGCCCTTCTCGCAATATCTCCGTACCTGCTGGCACCGATAGGAGTTTTCCTTTTTCCAGTATCTCCTGTTTGAGCGCTAAGGGCATGCCGGGCAGCTTTTTTTCCAAGTCTTTCACGGTAATAAGTGCTTATTGGCTTGATTTCTTTTTGTCTGTTTTGGCTTCCAGCCATTTGAAGGAGTTCAAAAAGTGGTCGCTGGAACGGTTCAAACTTCGGGCTTTGACGGTTGCCGTTTGTAAGCAGTAATAGCGACTGCCGATGAGGAAGGCCCGGGTTTTCATCACGGCCTCTCCTTGCAAGTAATCAATGCGCCAAAATTTACCCGGATAGTCCAGGTAATTGGATTCATCCGAATAAATCAATTCGCCGCCCAGACTTTCTCTGGCAGTTTCCAGCGTAATCAAAAAGAAGGACTCGACCAAATCGACAGAATCGGAGTGCATAGCGCCTTCCGGGTAATCGCAATAACTGATCAGGTATAACAAGTTATCGGCCTGTTGGTCAGTTGGCTGGTAAAAAAACGTATGGTAAACCAATTGGCCTACAGCTGTCTCGATGGTATCCAGTTTTTCTTCCATCCGGTCTGGGGCATACACCTGAAATCGCCCTGCTTCATCGGAAAAGGCACGCCACATAGGCTCTTGAGCTATTGTAAACAGGGGCAATATCCCTAAAATAAGACTCCAAATTATTCGCATTCGCTCGCGTTGTATTTTTTTAGGAAAAAGATTCCCTACATAGACCTCAAGTGGGGATAAATGGTTGTTTCCTGTATCTAAATCACAAATCCAACAAGCCCTCTGGCAAATTGACCAACACGCGCTGCTGAGCAACATCTATGCGTTGGACAAAATGCGGGTTCAAAGGAATGAGCAGTTCTCGATCCTCTCGCTGCACGATGGCCATGATTTGTTGTGGGTATTCCACGATATCATCAATGGTACCCACTGAACCATGATCTTGATCCACCAACAGAAAGCCGATCACTTTGAAAAAATCCGATGCTTCTACCGCTTCTTTCGCGGTCAACTGAACTTGCGCTTTCGGTAAAAAAACAACTTTACCCGACAAGGCCACTGCGGCTTCCTTGCTATCCACTTCCTCCAACTTGACCAGCAACTGCTGATCCAGTTCAACCAATTCTTCGATAAAATAAGGTACCGGGCCGCCATTTTGCTGAATGAACAAGGCATCAGCCGCTATCAATTCATTTACAAAAGCTGGGTTGACGTGCAATTTCAATTCGCCATCTAAACCATGTGCTTTGCCCGTTTTACCAATTTCTATATACGCCATTTGATTGTATTGCTTTAAAAATGAAAGGCCAGCAAACGCTGCCGAATCATGACGCCCTTTTCTGCCTTTTCCGGCCAGGAAAGCGGCTCGCAGAGGGCAAAATCACTGGCACAGCACGCTTCACACTGCGTATCGTACAGGCCCCACTCCCGATACACCAGCCCAACCCCTCGGGCATATCGCTCCACCGCAGACCTCCTTTCAATGAGGTTCTCATTATCTGCATTTTGAACGGTAATGACCTCATCCAAGTTGATCGCGCCTTCCTGGTAAGTGCCATTGCTCTCCAGCACCAAGTAGTTCCAATTTTTAAAAATTGCCATATTTTCACCAGATACGGCAAAATCGCGGCTGGCGTCGAAAGCGGCGTTGCCATCCCAGCTTTCATTCGCTTTGATGGGAAACCGCAACTTGATGAAGCGCAGATTTTCTTCCGTTCTAATGGCCTCTGCCTCATTTCTACGGAGCATCAATACCCGGGTAATCTGCCAGGGCAGGGTATCCTGTTTGCGTTGGTATTGTTCTACTCGATACCAGGCTTTACCCGATTCATCCAATAAGCTATCTACGGTAAGTTCCCGGACAAAAGTCGTGGAGCTATCCGCCTGAATGCCACCGATGACGGGTTTGTAAACGATGGAATCCACCTGATAGATGTACTCCGTACCTACAGCCAATGGGAAATAGTCGTATCCATAGTCAATGGGGTAGTCTTCGGTTTGTTGCTTGTTGCAGGCCCATACAAAGCCGACAAGCATACAAACAATTAATAAAAAACGATCCGATTGCATGGTATGTGTTTTGCAGGTACAAGTTTACGAAAAAACCAGCTTTTAAAAGCAGCGCTGCTTAAAAGTCTATAAAACACCATCTAGATCAATGATGAATGCTGTTTTACCCTCCATCGAAGTAGATAGAGAAAATTCAAGTTTATGATTCATTAAAACTTCACGTGAAAGGGTCAAACCGATACCTTGGCCACCTGGTTTATCGGAATAAAAAGGAGAGAATAACATGGTTTCTTTTTCAGTAGAAATTCCTTTTCCATTATCTTCAATGACCAATCTGGCCGGTTTTTGATCTACAGATATTTTAATCGTGCCTTGCTGTTCTATGGCTTCAATGGCATTGCTTAGTACATTAATAATGACCTGCTCCATTTGGACGGCATCTACAAAAACCCATAGCGGCTGATCTGGTGTATTCAATTGAATGTCAATTGTTTTATCCTGAATTTTATAGCGCATGAAGTTGGCCATGTTTTTTACCAAGGCTACGATATCCGTCTTTTGTTTTGAAGGCTGGGGCATCCTGACAATATCGGCATAATTGCCAATAAATTTTTTCAATTGTTTTGTTCTATTCAGAGCGAGGTTGATGGCGTAGCGAAGTTCTTCATTTTCCTGTACTTGAAGCAGGGTATCTAAGATAGAAGATACCGCCCCTACTGAATTGTTGATTTCGTGTGCCATCATGCGGATGATTTTCCCATACGTCTCCTTTTCTGCACTCAAAATAGCATCTGTTAATTCTTCAACTGTCATAAAATAACAGGGCATTCCCCGGTCAAAAAAAGCGGTTTTCTGTATTTTAAGTTTTTCGCCAGAAATTGAATTATATACTTTTGATTCTCCATTTTTTAACGTTAAAAAAACTTTAAAAAATGGATGATCGATGGAGGTCAGGTATTGTCCTCTCAATTTATTTTCATTGATTTTGAGGAGTTTCTGTATTTGAGGGTTAGCTAGAATAATTTTCTTCTCTACACTCAATATTAAAATGCCAATAGGTGAAATACGGGTTATTTTTTCCAATAAGAGCAAGTGCTCCTGAGTAGCTGCGCGTTCGAGTCGCAAGTGCCGAATCATGGTATTATATACATCGATCAGTTTATCCGATTCAGGGTGCCCTGTTTTGGATAATTTAACACTAAAGTCTTGATCCTGAATAGCTTCAACTCCCTGTGCTAAAAGCCTGATTGGTTTAAATATTTCTCTATAAAGCCAATAAGCGGCCAACATGAAAGTAATGACACCTAATTCTATCAGAAAAAAGAATAGCTTGTTTTCCTTAAAAATCAGAAAGCCAGACACCAGAAGCAATAAGGTGGCAAAGCCAGTAAATAGGAAGTATTTGTATTCGATCTTCATAATTTCCCCCCTGCTTTCAATCACTATTGTAGGGAATATTGTATTTCTCCAGACGGCGGTACAGGGAGGATCGTGTAAGCCCCAATGACTTTGCCACTTGGGTAAGTTTTCCCCGATGAAATTCCATGGCTTTGTGAATCATTTGTACTTCAAGCTCTTCCAGTGTCATCGCCCCAACATTGGGTAATGACGAATGCTGCTTTGACACAACAGGCTGGTAATGCTGCATAAAGTCCTTCAGTTCCAACTTGTCAGATGGTGATACCAGGCAAGTCCTTTCAATCAGATTTTTCAATTCCCTCACATTTCCAGGTAGCGGCAAGGATTGTATCCAGGATAAAGCTTCTTGGCTTATGCTGAGCGACCGGCTGTACAATGCCCCTAGGTTTTTTAAAAAGAAATCAACCAATAGAGGGATATCTTCGGGGCGTTCCCGCAAACTTGGTAAATAGATAGTAATCAGATTGATGCGATAAAGCAGGTCTTCTCTAAAACTGCCGTCCGCTATCATTTCATCCAGGTTTCTATTGGTTGCTGCAACAACTCTTACATCTATCGTCTTACTTTTGCTGCTTCCCAACACTTCATAAGTACGGTCTTGTAGAACGCGCAGTAACTTGACTTGGTTAGCAAGCTCTAGATCGCCTATCTCATCCAGGAATATAGTACCCTTATCCGCTAGTTCAAAGCGGCCTTTACGGTCGTAACGGGCATCTGTAAAAGCTCCTTTTACATGACCGAACATTTCGGATTCAAAGAGGGAGGAAGATATACCGCCTAGATTTACTTTCACAAATGCCTGTTTTTTTCTTAGACTGTTTTGATGTATAGCTTCAGCTATCAGTTCTTTGCCAGTACCACTCTCCCCTTTAATCAACACACTGGCATCAGTAGAAGCTATCCTGCCGATCGTGTCTAAGATTTTCAAAAATGCAGGACTCTTTCCAATGATGTGTGTAAAATCATATCTGCTATCCAGCTTTTCCCGGTTATGAGATATGTCATATTGATGGTTGATATTAATGATGGTTTGGATGGTGTTCAACAGGTGTCCATTATCCCAGGGTTTGCTGATGAAATCAGCGGCACCCATTTTCATCCCTTTTACAGCCAGTTCAATAGTAGCCCAACCAGTAATGAGAATTACCGGTATCTCTGGTTCATCTTTTCTAATATAAGCCAGAAAATTCAACCCTTGTTCGCCTGATGTTTGAGGAGAAAAATTCATATCAAGCAGTATCAACTGAGGCTTGCTTTCTGTTTGCAATAGCTGAACCGCAGCTTGCGGCGACTGGGCATATCGGGTTTGATACCCTTGTCGTTTCAACACAACAGATAGGGAAACACAAATAGCTTCATCATCGTCAATAATCAGAATCTTTTTCTCGGTCATGTACTCAATTAATCACACACTTAATACGAAATCACATCTGTATGGCATCACATCTGCTTTGTCAAGTAAAGCAGGAAGATATATCCAATTTCAAAGTTAATACAAGGCTTTTTAGCATGCAAGCAAAAGGCACAAATGAAAATGCAGCCTGACAATTAAACCTACGAGTGTTTTCTTTCCGATCTATTTATCTTACAGGCTGTTTTCCATTAAGTAAGAAACAATTTCTGGTGTCTGTTGAAAACGCTCGGCAGGTTTCTTTGCCAGACATTTTTGAATAATAAAAGCGTAAGGGGGATCAATAAATTCGGGTACAGCAATAGCTGTATCGTCGAGAATTTTAGCTTGTATCTGTTTTTCAGGTTGTCCCATCGTGACTGAACCGAAGGGATTTAAACCCGTAAACATCCGATAGAGGATAACTCCAAAACCCCAAATATCGGTGTAAGGTCCAATTTTACCTTGATGGTTGCCCAACTGCTCTGGCGACATGTAATCGGAAGTGCCAATAATGGCAGAAGTGCCTGTTTGATCGGGTACAAACCGTTTACTGATTTCAAAGTCAATAATTTTTGGGGTTATATCGCCCTGATCGTATTTAATCAAAATGTTTTGCGGCTTCATATCCCGATGCACGATACCGTTCTGATGCAAGTAATCCAAGCCATTTAAAACACCAATGAGCAAGGTATTAATCTGTTTTAGAGAAGGCTTGGTGGCCATGAAATCATCCAGATGAAAGCCATTTTCAACAAATTCCATAATGCCGTAGTCAAATTTCCCCAAGCTAGTTCTCACTCTGAATACATCGTAACATTCTATGATATTGGGGTGTTTGAGTTTCTTTGCCAATTTAAACTCAGATAATACAGAATATTTATTTGTCCACTTTCTGACCTCACATCTTTTAATGGCAATTCTTTGTCCGGTAAGGGCATTTGTCCCTATAAAAATCGCAGAACGCCACCCATGCCGAAAAACTTGATTCGGGTCGTGTGGGTAGCAATTCATGAATTGTTTGTATGAAATAGTTTTTCCGTTCAGTTGGATCATAAGTCATGTAGTGCATTTACAGGCAGTAAATGGGAAGCCCTCCAACTTGGAATCAGGGCGCATATTACCACCAAAACATAAATGGAAAATATAGCCCATAATATAGCCGTAACGTAGATGCCTGGCTGAACATCAAAAATGCCTAAGATAGGGAATTGAATGGCAAAAAATAGGCCAATCAGGATTCCTATGCTGGCTAAGGCAAGCATCTCAAAAATAAATTGACGGAAAATATCGCTTTTGCGAGCGCCAAACGCCCGACGTATCCCTATTTCTTCTTTTCGTCTGCTGATGTTCTGAAAAAGCACGCCAAATATCCCTAAGACCACATTAAAAAGCAGAAAACAACAGACTATCGCAAGGATCAATACAGGTAGCCAGACTTTCCGATTCTCATCGGATTGCATATCACTCAAGTATTTCAATTCCACAAACCAATTGGATCCAATAGCACTGATACCCTTGACCAATTGATCTTCAAAACCAGGTTGAGCAGATTTGTTTAATTTGATAATCAAGCAGTTTTTTTCTATGGCCAAATCGACAGGTCGAATCAGACAATATTCTGAAAAATGATAGTCGTTCCTAAGTTTAAAAGATTCGAATACACCAATAACTTCTCCCTGCTCCGGTGATTCACCCCTTCCAAGCATGATCCTTTTGCCCAAAGGGTCGTGTTGCCCAAAAAGGGATTGACTAAGTTGTTCATTGATGAGAACGGGGATATTGCGGATGGTGTCTTGCGAGCTTATTGCTCTGCCTTTTAGTATTTTAATGCCCAAAACAGAAGGCCATTCAAAGCCTGCCTTTATTTCTTCCGCAAGCAGGTAATTATCTTGATACCCCACATCATTATTAGAAATAGAGCCTCCGTAGGGGATATTCATAGATGTAAAGGCAAAATAGGCTACCTCATTATAGCTTTTGAGTTGCCTGGCGATTTGCTCCGTATTGGGCAAGCTATCGGCGTTGTAATTGAGGTACAAAACCAGCACGCCATCGGTATCGACCGACTTGGCCTTGCTGAAGATATTCAAGTAATAAAGGCTCAGACTCCAGAGGGCAAACAAGATGAGAAAAGAAATGAATATTTCGAGCATGGTCAAAAGGTTGCTTTGCTTCCTTTTCCAAATCATTTTAAAAATTTGTCGCAGCATAGCTTTAGTGGTTTAAATCCGCTTTTCTTAATTGATTCCAGAAAGCGTATGAGTTACTTTGAGTTTTGACATACGCCATGCAGGATAAACACCAGACAGCATTCCAAAAAACAAACTGACCAATACCGCGATTCCAAATACATTCCAATTTAAAGTCAATTGGTTCAAACCATAAATTTGATTCCAATTGATTATTGTCAGTATCAAATACGCCAGCAATAGCGCTACGCCCCCGCCCATAAGGGTGATAAGGGTGTTTTCGACTAAAAACTGATAAACCAAGTGTTTGGAAGAGGCTCCAAATGCACGTCTTATGCCTATCTCACTGACTCTTTCCATCATGCGATTAATGTTGATATTAATCAAGTTAATGGCAGGTAACACCATAAACATAATAGCAAAAATACCGATCAATAAAAAGAAGGTGGTCTTCCCTGAAGTGGCCTGATCTCCTAACATATTTCTGGAAAAAACTTCAAGTATGGAATCTGCGAAAGCGATGTAGGTCATACGACCACTTACTGCACCAGGTAGTTCTTGCAGCATGCCTTCAAATTCGACCTGAATAAGTTGTTTATCACCAGGCACATGAGCCAACAAAATGGCATTAAAATTGCCCATTACTTCTGAAGGATCCGCAAGGTCATCAAACATGTTGTGGGGCAGATAAACAGACGCAGAAGATACGACCCGTGTTGAAGGGCTGTCCTCAACGACTCCAATGATTGTAGCTGTTTTGTTACCCATCACAAAGGTTTGTCCAATAGCAGAAGCCTCATTACCATAATAAATCTTTTGAAATGATTCGCTGACCACTACTCCAAAAGCATTGCCTTTGATGTCATTCCAGGTATATGGATGACCTGCCAAAAATTTGAAATCCATAATATCCCAAAAATCAGGATCCGTATATTTGTATGAAAACTTCAGGCGCTTTTCCTGCTGATAGCTAGAAAACCAAAAGGTATTAGATGCCAACGCTACCTTCTCTGGGGCTTTCATCTTACGGATATATTTTTCAAAAAAGGGTATGCTTAACGCCCCTTTTCGAGAAAACCCTGTTTCACTGTCCCTTTCTTCAATAGAGAACACATACAGCGTTCTTGATCGCTTCAATTCGGGATACCTGGCACCAAAAAGGTGATCGAGAAAAGAGGTGAGCAGAATAAGTACCAGTAGGGTAAAACAGATGCCGAACATTGAAATGAAAGTATGGAAAGGATTGCGTTTCATAACTGCAAGCGTCACCAAAAGATAATTGCGAAGCATAGCCTAAAATTTTATGAGTTAGGATACTTGAACTCCATCGAATAAATGTAGCAGGCGATCCGTACGTCTGCCCAACTCGTTGTCATGGGTGACCATAACAATAGTCGTTTTGTCTTGCTCATTCAATTTTTGGAGGATGTCCATGATCTCGTTGCCCCTAGCAGAATCCAAGTTGCCAGTAGGTTCGTCGGCCAGAATGATAGTGGGTTTACCTACAATAGCTCTTGCAATAGCAACCCGTTGTCTTTGGCCGCCAGATAACTGATTAGGATAGTGTTTTATTCGGTTGGACAATCCTACTTTCGCAAGTGCGTCTTTAGCCAGTTCTCGCCTTGCTTGAAAAGAAACCTTTGACCGATACAACAACGGCAGCTCCACATTGTCTATAACTGATAAGTCGTTTATCAGATGATAACTTTGAAAAACAAAGCCTATCTTTTCATTTCTCAACCGTGCCATTTTACTATCTCTCATACCTTTTATCAGTTGATTGTCAATGAATACTTCGCCATTAGAGGGTTCGTCCAAAAGCCCCATGATATTCAACAGTGTACTTTTACCGCAACCGGAAGGCCCCATAATGCTAACAAATTCGCCCGACTGAACATCCAGGTTAATGTTGTCCAATGCGACGGTTTCAATAGTTTCTGTTCTGTAAACCTTTTGAACATTTTGCAAGCGAATCATATAAGTTTTGTTTTTTAATGAATTTTTTCTCGTTTCTCAGGATCATACAAAGTCAGGTATCGCAGGTTGTAATAGGCCATCCAATAATCTCTAAGGTCAGTGATCAAATCACGCCTGGCCTGATCCTTCTCGTTGGAAGCGATGCTCAAGTCAGTTACACTGAGGTTGCCCAAGATATACCTATCTTTTGCCACTTGGTATTTTTCCAAAGCAATGGTATCTGCTTCCTTCGACAATTCGAGTTGTTCCTTCAAAAGTTCGAATAGGCTAAATTGGGTAAAAACTTGCTGCTCGAAGTTTTGGCGATCCTGTTCAATAGCAAAGATCAAGAGCTTTCTATTGGCTGCAGCCGTTTGCATCCGTGCATCTGATCGCCCCCAATCCAAAATGGGCACACTAAACTGTAGATTAATACTCTGATAGTTCTGAGGGCTCTGGGTAACAGCTTCTAAATTGGCAGCGCTGTTGGAAAACCCCAGATAAGCCTTGGCGGTTGCGCTGAAGCCCTGATTGGCCTTGGCCAACTGAAGTTCCTGCTCGGCTTCTAGTAAGCGCCTTTCAAAAGCAATCGAGTCGGAGCGGTTGCCGTATGCCTGCCTCAGTAAAAATTGAATGTCCAAATCGGGAAAACGCTGCGGGTATGGAATGTCCAATTGGAACTCCGAATAGGTCTGTATGCCGATGTAGCTTTTCAAATGAAGCGCGGCAGTTTCAGCAGCCTGCCTAGCCATCCCTAAGGCTTTTTGTGCCTTTAGCAGTTCGAGTTTTAGTTGTAATAATTCATTTCGGCTTATTTTTCCCACTTCTAACTTTTCCTCAGCTATGGTCAAAATGTGTTGCGTGGCTTCTAGGTTGGACTGCGCCATTTGCTGATTTTCTAGGGACAAAAGAAGGTCAAAGTAAAACCCGCATGCTTTAAGTGCAATTTGCTCCAATTGTTCTAAGTATTCTCTGTTACTCTCCTCATATTTGAGTGGTTCAATTTTTTTATCCCATTTCAGTTGGTTAAAACCAAATAGCGGCTGCTCAATTCCCAGTGCAAACAGGGTGCTATTGTATAAAGAATAGTTTCGGTCAAAATCGTCGAATCGTTGCAAACGAGAAGTCATAAATAGGGTGCCGCCTGTTGCCGACAGGTTTTGCTCCAACGCCAGCCCCAAGGAGGAATTATTATTTTGCACCTGTTGAAAAAGTACCGCCCCATCGGGCTGAATGACTTCTTGGAAGAACCGATTGTACCCCGGTAATATGCCATCCAAAACTAGTTGTGGCTTGTAATTTGAGAGATGCACTTTATATTGCCAATAGCTGTTCTCTTTGGTGGTAGATGCTTGTTTGGCTTCAATGGACTGGCTCTTTGCCAAACCTATGACCTCTTCCAGATTTAAGGTGGATTTGGCCTGCCCGAAAAGAGGTTGAATGCTGGCTGCTGATGCCAGAACAATAACAATGCCCAAATGCCAGTTTATAAAAAACCTGCCGAGAGTTTGTGCCCTGCTCAAAGCATTGTTTATACCGATCAATTGCTTCAAAAGAAGTGCCAGAATTATCATATCAAATCGCATCGTTTTCATGGCAATCCCTGAATTTTAATGGATGGGGTATTTTTAAATTTGCTCATATCAGAAACAATAACCCGATCGCCTTCCTTTAAACCTTGTGTAATTTCAACCAATTGAGCGTTTTTGAAACCCGTATTTATCTGTTGCCGTTTTGCTGTGCCATCTCCTTGCAACACGAAAACTTCTTCGATTTTTGCGCCAGCAAAAGCGGCTCCATTCCTCACGCACAACACCTTGTTTTGGGAAGCCGTTATCAATTCAATTTCTACTTTTTGCTTGGGACGAAGCAGGGAATGATTCGGTTCTTCTAGGATCAACTCAAATTCAACAACATTGTTATTTATTGCAGGATTGAGTTGTGTCAACGAGCCTGATAACTTCTCTCCTCCAACAGTGACTAATGCAGGCATTCCTACTTGTATCTGATCCAGATAATTATCGGAGATACTCCCTTTTATCTTATAGCTACCTAAGTCGGCCAACCTGACCAAAATATCGCCTTCGCTTACTTTTAGTCCAAGATTTTTATTCACATAAGTCAACACGCCAGCGCGGCTGGCTGTAATGCTGGCTTGCTGTAGTTTGCCTTCTAGTTCTTCCAAATCTTTTTCCTGAATTGAAGCATCAATGATAGATTCCTGGATGCTGGCTTTGATGATGGATTGTCTGCTTTTGAGGTCATTTTCCAATTGCTGTTTTTCCAGCTTGGCGATATGTAAATCATTTTCAATTTTCTCTACGCTTTCTTTGGTTCCACCGCCTGCTTTCAACAGACGTTGCGCATATTCTCTATCTGCTTTTAAAGCATTGATTCTAAATGCTTTGATCGAATCTGTAATGACCAAGTCAAAATAACTTTTATCAAGTTCCAATTTGAGTTTGGCAATATTAGTTTGTTTTAACTCAAGTTGTTTTTTTAGTTTTTCGAATTCAATTTGCAAAAATTGCTTATCGAGTTCCATAATGGGGTCGCCCGGTTGAACAGCTGCTCCTTCGGTGAGAAAGACGATTTTTATAGCCGCTGAAATTGGACTGGCAATGATTTGCTCGAACAATGGCTGTACCTCACCAGACGCGGAAAGTGTATTTTCAACTACCCCCATCCTTACCGTATCAATTTCTATCTCTGCGGCATAAACTTTCGGTTTAAGCATTTGACCGGTTGCGTAGGCAATTCCGAATAAAACCGCCAAAAGAAAAGTGGCGATCAGGATACTTCTCCCTTTTCTTTTTCGAACAATATTTAAAGGAATTTCTCTATCCATAGTTGAATGATCTTGAAATACACCATCTATATTCCAATTAGTGTGCCAGAAACAAAGACCTAATAATCAGCTATTTAACATTTTTCCGTCGCGATAAAACGCCCGATTTCGGACATGCTATCCGATTTTGGACGTTTTACCTTTAGATGAGGTGTGGGTTGGCCAAAAGGATTTCTAAATCTTCTCTCAGAGGTACTGTGAAAAGAAGAATTTTTTCCCAAATTTCAGTACTAGCTTTCCATTTATCAGGTTGAGGAAGTGTCATTTGGTAGATTTTACCTGGCAGTACTGCCTGTCCGAGTAAAATATGGTCAATGCCGTGTAAATCAAACAAAAAGTCATGAGTTTCTTTCTTAATAAAACTACTCAAGTAGTGTTCCTGCCTAGATAACAACCCTACTTCTTGATAAAGCTTTACTAGAGGTTCTATGCCTGAAATATCCACTTCTTCCCGATTGGTAACCCAAAATTCGGTATTCAGCTTTTTATTGAATTTATAGTGAATAGCTAAAAACCATCGCAGATAATCCCAATGTGCATTCATCTCCTTATTTATCAGGTCAGTTAGCTGAGGTGCTTTCCTAAATTTTATAATGTTGTTCACCAGTACACTCACTTCATGGATGATCATGTGCAGCCCGGTTGACTCCAAAGGTTCTACAAAAGCATACGAATTTCCTACAGCAGCTACGTTGCCTTTAATAAAATGCTGATGCCGTCCTGAGCGGAATTTAACGATTTTGGCATCTCTTTCCATGTTTGGATTTTTCGATAACATTTCGGCGTAAGCTTCCTCATCTGAACAAAAATCAGAAGAAAATACATAGCCTCGATGGTCTTCATGTCGCAAAGGAATTTTCCAGCACCAACCATGATTCATGGTTTCAGCCAAGGTATAAGGCTTTACGCTAGCCTCGTTGGGTACTGTGGCTACTATGGCTCTATCCGTTATCAGGCTATCTTTGTAACTGATGTAGGGTGAAACAAGTTTTTGCTCTAGCAAAAACGAGGCAAAACCGGAACAATCCACGTAAAAATCAAAATGTAATTTCTCTCCCTTATGGGTAATCAGTTCATTGATGCCATTTGCATTTGGCAGTAAAGTCGCATCCTTTATTTCCAAATCGAGGAATGTAACACCTCTTTCAACAGCTTTTTCTTTTAAATAATGGATCAGTTTTTTGTTGTCTAAATGATACGCATACAGTAAATCACTTGATAACGAATGTACCTCCCCGTCCGGATGTTTTAATACAAAACTGGTGTCTTTTGACATTAAAAGAGAGGTGAGGGAGCAGTAATTGATGTTGCGATTGAGTAGATACGCGGATAATATATCGGTTTCTCCAAAAGGATAATTAAAAAAATAATCGCCAGGCAACCCCCAATCAAATTTTATTCCTAGCTTCCAAGTAGGCGCTACTTTCTCATAGAAATCTTTTTTATCGAAGCCTAAAACATGGAACAAAAAATGCTGAATGGCAGGCGTTGTAGCTTCGCCAACACCAATAACGGGTATTTTACTCGATTCTATAACTGTGATGGGAATGTTAGTAAATTTATTGAGTGCGAGAGCAGCAAAATAACCCGCTGTACCCCCACCTAAAATCCCTATGCTGGAATAGACTTCATCGGGTTTATAGTCAATAATAGGAGCGCTGAATCTGACCCCTCGAATCAGGCGATCTTTAGACAAGCGAAAATCTCCAATCAAACCACTAAGAGGTGTATGGTGAGCTATTTTTTCCATGTATGTAAGTATAAAAAACAGAAATCAGGGAGAAGTAAGGTGGAATGTTGCTTTTTATTCTGTTAGAAGCCATTACAAAGCAGCACCCGATCTTTTACCAAATGAATCAGGCTATTGGTCACCGATGCTTTAAACTCTTCTGAAGGATCGCCATCTATGTATTGGCAAACTAGGTCAAAGCCTTCCTTAAACGTTATTGGCTCATAAAAAGAATACAACACAATGTAATTTATAGCGCTTACATCGTACTCAATGACGGAGGCAGTGATTGCCTCAGGAATGAAAATGGTTTTGGCATTTTCGGGCTCAATACGCAGATTATCCATGAATTCCTCTTTGGTTCGCTTTTTCCAATCCCACTTCGAGTAGTGTATTTCAAAGTCTTTATTGAACTGGAAGCTCATATTCTCTAACTGATCGCTCGCCAATAAGGCATAAATTTGGTTTTGCAACTGAGCAAAATCATTTTCTTTGTCCTGATAATACTTATCACTTCGGGCTTCCAGTGCAAAAGAATATTTTGCAAGTTCGTAATGGAATAAGTCTTGTATGCGTTCTTGGTGGCCTTTGTCCTCTACGGCATTTATTTCCTGGTTCAGGCTTTCTTTAAACGCCTGAGTAGGCAAATAAGGGGAAATGCCCAATTCTTTTTGAGTCAAATATTGATAGATTCTGATGGTTCTATAAAAAATGCGATTGGGCTTGAGCTTGTTAGATTTGGTTTGAATGGAATACTCGTGTTCAGAAAAGGAAAACGGTTCATATTCATCAAACGGCATTTCAACGGCTTGATCCGGTTTATCCCCTTCTCCCACTGCCAGTGCATATTGCTTCGCCTTATAGTAATCTGGCTGAAAAGTATTGAGTACTCTTTCGTAATATTCAGGATAATGTGCGTAAATGCTTCTGGACAGGTCTTTACAAATCTTCAGGGTTTGTTTGAATTCTCCAACCAAGTGCAAATACTTCTTACCGTGCGGAGAGATACCAAATTGATCGATGATAGCATATTCCAGTATTGTTGCGTCAGGATTCCGGAAATACTGAGGGGGGAGAATGCTGGAAGTCGTTATATTCCATTGATCTGCCAGATACTTAGACAAAACCTGTTCTGCCAAATGATTGGCGTTTTGTGGTTTTATCATACGCGCAATATCATCCGCATACTGATCGATAAATCCAAAAGCCGCTTTTGCATGTTTTCTGATGAAATCAATGTCGGTACCGCCAAATACACCTGCATTAAAAGCAGTGATATTGTTCCAGGAGGGCCGCTCTATCCAATCAGGCCAATACCCTGGCTGGGTATTTTTAGACAGCAAATCCTTAAAAATCGCCGTATAAAACGAAGGAACATTTTTTTCTATTTCCAAGTTTTGAAAAACAAAAGGCATATTTGTTTGACGTTCATCTAGTGGTTCCCAAATGAATACATCCCCATCGATATGTAAAAAAGGTTTTTCCTGCAAGCTGTAAGTAAAAATTTTAGGAATAGCCCATAAATAAGTAGGATAGCTGAAATCGTCCAATACCACGTGAACCTTGGTGTATGGAAGTTTTAATTCATCTATGAGGATTCTTTTGCCTTCTGAATCGGTATAAAGCTCCACCTCATCGTAATATTTACAAAGTTGGAGGCAACTCAAGGCCCAACTGATAAAATGAAAGCGTCTATCAATCCATCCAGCATTCAGCCCAGGTTTTGTCCAAAGAGTTTGTACAATTTTCATATCCTTCCAATTTATTATTTGCAAATAGTTTCGGTGTTGAATTGCCTATGAAAAAGAGCGTGGTAATGATTCTCCTGCGCCGTCAATGATTCGTGGTTGCCTCGTTCTAAAATGCGCCCTTGATCCAGGTAAATGATTTCATCAAAGTCCTTTACGGAACTGAGTCTGTGGCTTATACTGACGATAATACTATTTTGAAAGTGGTTGAAAATGTTGCGCAGTATTATTTGCTCTCGATGGGAATCAATAGCAGATAAGGCTTCATCGAGGATAAGGACTTCTGAGGGCCTAATGAACGCCCTGGCTAAAGCAATTTGTTGTTGCTGGCCTCCTGATGGATTCAAGGACTGCAAGCCGCTACCGATCATTGTATTTAGTTGGTCGGGCAGTTGCTCTACCATATCGCGCAACGCTGCCATTTCCAATGCAGTCCATACCGCCTCGTCATCAGCCTGTAAATTGCCATAACGGATATTGCGATCAATGGTGTCGTTCAGGATCAAAACTTCCTGCGATACAACGGTCACTTTATCTGCCCAAGTTATGGAATCGATCTTTGACAAACACTGCTTATCGTTGAGCCTCATGGCCCCTTGATTCCAATCATAGCATAAGGAAAGCAGCTTGACTAAGGTGCTTTTTCCAGAACCGCTGGGGCCTACCAAGGCATATTTCTTTCCCCTCTCTAGCTTTATGTTGATGCCCTTCAGCAAAGGTTTCCCATCGTATTGAAAATGCAAATCTTCCAAAAAAATGTTTTTGATAGCAGGTATTGGATGTCGTTCCGACGGCTTAGGACTATTATCATCTATCAGGTCTGCAATTCTATTCATTGATACCTGTATGCGTACATAATCCACAAACAAATACATCAAATCCTGAACTGGGCCATAGACGCGGTTCAAATATTGAATAAAAGCGACCAAAGATCCTACCGTCAAGGTGCCGATAATTACCTGATAACCTCCATAAGCAAACGCAATCAGAGGGCCTAGCGCGATAAGAAATATCGAACCGTTCCGGCTAGAAGATGAATACATTGCTGCATGAAGATAATGCTGAAAGAGTTTATGCTGTTCGTCGTTGAGCCTGTTTAGTTCTAATTGATGGTTATTGTATAGTTTGATCAACTTGATTTTGCTGATTCGATCGAATAAAAAATTATAGATTTCTCCTTCCTGTTTACTTGATTTTTCAACTGCTTTTTTGATGTGTTTACTCAATGACTTATTGAGCCAGATAAAACAAGGAATGATCAAGAACGAAACTAAAAAAAGCTTATAACTTAACCAGCAAAGCATCACTACTAAACCGACCAAAGTAACCATGTTTGTAAGCGCCCTAATAATGCTATTGGTTAAAAAGTGTTTTACCTTATCTACCTCATTATTAGCCTTTTGTATTAAGTCGCCCGTATTATTTTGATCGAAATACCTGTAGGGTTTGTAGGTTAAATTTTGGAATATTTTCTTTTTTATATCAATCACAATATGATTACTCAACCAAGTATGGATATAATCGATGGCGATACTCACAAAAAAGCGAAAAATATAGATTCCACCAAGCATCAGGAGAATATTGATTAAGGCTTGATAATCCTTGGAAGGGATGATGTTGTCAATAATTAACTTTAGCACATAAGGAGAAGCCAAACTAGAAAGCGTACTCAAAATGATGAGCAAGAACAATACAAGTTCCCACCATCGGTAAGGGTACACAAAACTGAAAAATCTCTTGAACAAATTGGCCTTCATAAAATGATCCTTTTGAAAAATAATTTCACTTGTATCAGGTATCCTTGCTAAAAAAATAGTGAAACCGATCTGAAATAAAAGCCTCCAAATCCTCTGACCAAAACTCAATCGTCGGTTCTGTTGCAGCCTGTTTTTTTCTAGCAAGCCTTGCTGAATCTAAAGGTCTTTGTTGATGATGGGTCAATATTTGGAATATTATTGGGGCTTTGGTAAAAGCCTGAGCAACCTGCTTGTTCTCTGCTATGAGCTCCTCCGCATCGTCCAAGTCGGATACAAGTATCAGTGCATCGGGCTGTATGCCATACAAAAAATTCACGGCTCCTGTCCAATCCAAATCGGAGTCAATAGACTCAGGTACGACCTTGCCGGGAAGCCCAGTAACGATGATGTCAGGCATACAAAAAGCCTGGATTCCTTTGGTCAGCAATCTCAGGAATTTCACTTTCTGATCTCCAGTCAGATCAATGGTTGATTTATAAATAATGGGAAAGGAAAAATCGGCCTGAATGATATCTCCTTGCGGAAAACAACTGATGTAGCTGACTTGATAGCCCTGCCGTCGAAGCAATGTGCAGATTTTCAACTGAATACTGGCCAACTCGGTATTATTTGCCCCTATTATCCCAACGACAGGCGTGGCGACGCTGGGCAAGTATTCAAAACTTTGGAAAGCCTTGTACATATCTTTTCCAATGCTTTGGAAAAATATACGACCACTGCCTTCCACCCTTTCTTTTATCGAATGAAGTAAACGATAGGAAGCGGCATCAAAAGCCATAAACTGTTTACCTTGTTTCATTAAGTCGGCGAGCGCTTCGACTACTATATATTCATTGTAGCTCGTAAGGTAGTTTTTTAAACAGCCTAAAGCAATCGTATCGCAAGAACCATATATCTCTTTATTCAACAAGCTTTCAGGTATGACCGACCGACTATGTGGCTTAAAATTTCCAGAGATAGAAAAAACATCTGTAATAGTAGAGAGTTGTACCTCATGCAAATACTCAAACTCATTGTCATTCAGAGGAACTACGAGCAACTTTTTGATACCCTTGAATTTTTCTTTTCTGATCAAATAAGTATCGGCGATTTTTTGCAATTGATTTGCTGCAAATTTGTTGGCATATTGTGCAGATGAAACAGGTTGGCTGATGAGCAATAGCGGATCAGGAGTAATCGCCATTTTCTTCAGTTCCGCTTTGATGATCTGTGCATCTTTCACACACTTTTTACTTAGTAGCCGACAAATCATACCTGTGATTTTTGCACAGGAAAAGCTGCTTTCGTCATAGTGTCCACAAAACTGAGGCAGTTCGGCATACACTTTTCCGCTCGCCCAAAAGTCAATGGGCGAATTATCCGTGTAAATGAAATCACTGAACCCATCCAATGCTATATTCCCCACGCCTATGACGTTATGATAGTGCGCGGGAAAACAAATCATCCTTTTGTTATGCGCTGCTGCAACTAACATTATACCCGATTGCTCCGCAAAGTCACAGGCTTCTCTCAAGGCATCGCTGATGCTATTTGACTGTATTCCTGAACTAATGTTGATCACATCAACTTTTTGTTCAATACACCAATAGATGGCACTTACCAACAGCGCTTCATTGGTGGTCAAAGTCTGATCAAAAATTTTGGCTACATAAAACTTACAGTTTTTACAAATAGAATATATAATTTGTGAACAAACTGTACCATGCCCCAAATCATCGACTAGCTCACCAGATAAAATGCGTATTTCCTCCTGCCCAGAATGGACGAATCGAGCCCCACAAAATAACTCGTGGGGCGTATTGAACTGAGTCAAATCAACACCACTGTCGATTAAACCAATCTTAATCATTTACACTAATTAACCGGTTTCTCGTTTGGATTTCCGTTACCGTTTGCTCATCCTGATCGGAAAAGTTCTGCTCGAAAAGGGCGATCATCCTTTCGTCCATAAAATATTTCCAGGCGGAACATATCTTACTTTCTGCATTGTCTAAAAAACGCATGTTGCAATTTTCTTCACAAATGGGTAATACTTTGCAAGTGCGGCAGTCGGCTGCTTTGGTTTTGTCAAAGCTTTTGTAATATCCCATCCCTTCAGCTGAGGGATCAAATTCGCCTACATGCTGAATACGCTTCTCCTTATTGTTAATGGTATTGTAGCATTTATGAATGTACCCACCATCGTCGATGGATATGGAATTGGGGCTTTCAACTGTATTGCAATAAAACTCTGCGAAGTCAGGATACCCCACTTTCAGCCTCTTGGGTCTCAAATTGTTTTTTAGGGCCCATTCGTTGTACTTCTTCAACCGCAACAAGGCAAAATCTTCGCGCGATTTTTGATACTCATAGCTAGTGTAATAGATATCTTTATCCTGATTGAATCCCAAATAGTTGTAAAACTTAGGCGCCCAGTGAAATGAAATCTCCCGATTCCGTTGCGGCCAAAGCCCTCTTGCTTCCAGGTCTTCAAACATTTCAGGTAAGTTATCGAATACAGCTCTGTCGCCATTTATTCTGATCACAACTTTGAATTTATCCGGAGGCATGAACATCAGGTTTTGCATGATCTTTTCATACGTACCCTTGCCGTTGATGTAAAACCTCATTTTATTGTGCATTTCTTCATTACCATCTATGGTGATTTGCACATCATGAATTTTGCATCGATCCAGCATCTCCCAGGTCTCTTTATCCAACAAGGTGCCATTGGTAATGATACTGGCAACAAATTCCAGATTGTGCTTTTCTGATATGTCTATCAAAAAATCAGAAAACGCTTCCACAACTTTTTTCCTGACAAGCGGTTCTCCACCAAACCATTCGACAGATATTTTTTTGATGGGCTTGGCATGAGGTTGTTCAACAATATTTCTAACTGTTTTTTTCAGGGCCTCCATATTATCGGGAGTCAAATATTTCGTATCGGAATGAGCAGGGTTTTTATCTCCCTGATAACAATATGGACAATTCATGTTGCAGGTGTTGGTAGGCGCTATCACCATAAAAAGCGTTTCCATATTGTCCATTTCATCCCTTGAACTGGCTGCCCTTTGAGCAATGACATCAAACTCATCGACGTGCTTAGAAATGACCATGCCATTTTTCCTAAGTACTTCTATGACCTCAATATCCAAATAGTGAATTTCCATGCTGTTCAGCTTAGATAGCATAAAACCCGTAGCCCAGTCTAATTGAATCATTGAATTGGAGATAGAATTATAAACCAGGTATATTCCTCTTTGAGGGTGCGGTATATAAAAATTGTAGTAGCTAAGTTTTAGATTGGGTAACATGTGCGTTCAATTTTGATTAATGAAAAAATGACTGCGGCAAATCCGCAAATTTGCCGCAATCAATGTCCAGAAGATGGATTACTTAGAACAATACATCGTCTTCTTCTGTCTGGCTGGAAACACTCCACCAACCACAACTGTAGCCAGATCCACATTTTGTAGTATTGTTAGTAGAACCAGCAACATAAGCAGATGCGCAATAGGCTTCTACTAAGCCAACTTGCTGGATTTTCTGGGGCTTTACAAGCTCCCGAGCATTACGTTCTTTCATAATAAATCCGTTTTATGGTTAATAAAAAATAAACTTGGAAGCGAGCAACTACTACCTGGAAGAAGTCAAGCTCAATGCTGTTTTTAAAACCTTATCCTCATAGGGAAATAAATCCTGAAAGCCGTTGATTTCAACCCGGACATCGGGCTTAAGCCCTCTGCCTGTATCAATGTCTTCATCAAGCGACAAGAGCCTGCTCAGACCATTTGACCTGACTTTAATATTCATAGGCAAATAAAAATCCGATCCGCTCGCGAAAGCTCCTGCCGTGTTTTCACTACCTATTATCTGAGCATTTGCATAGCGGCGCATGTTCGAGCAAAATAATTCGGAAGCGCAGGCTGTTTTTTCATCAATCAATATCATCACTGAGAGTTGTTGCAAGCAGTAATAAGGGTTGGGATAAATAATATTTTCATATCTCTCCACATGGCCATCTAGCCAATTATACTGATCTTCTGATACAACAATCGTGTCCTTGATGAAGGTAGATAATACCCGCAAGGCCTCTATCTCAGCACCACCAGGATTAGATCGCAAGTCAAAAATGATACCATCCAGATTTTTTAGATCCTCATAGAGATTAACAAATCGAATCCAATCACCTAGTTCCCAGTGGTTCAATCGAAAAATACCCCAATTGTCAGGTGTGACGGTAAATTTTCCGTGGGCAGGAATGAAGTTGGCTGGCGGTTTAAATTTCACCTGATTCGAGAAATTGACCTGTAAGGTTTGTTCGCCATCAAGCAATGTTACCCGAATGGAATCGCCAGTTCTTCGATGAAAAAGCTTGGATACAGCTAGGCTTCTTCGAGTACCTAGGCTTCCTTGCTGTTGTGGCATTAATGCCTCTATACCAACCTCTACAGGTCGGCTGTCCACCGCTATAACCTGCATTCCTGGGGTTATTTTTCCCAAAAGTGCTGGATCAAAAACCGCGGCAATTACCACATTTCCCTGAATTTCTTTTGCTAGAACCGGACTAGCCTTCAGGTTTTCTTTTTCATGATAAACAAAGAAGTGCCCATCTCCAAAAGCGTGTATTAGGCTCCTGATTTGTTCCAACTTCTCTTCAAAAGCCGAGGAACTTTCAAGCAAGTCGTCCAAATGACGGTTTACTTCCTTGCGGCTAATCTTCAATTCATCGTAATAGGGATAGCGAGCAATTATGTATTTCAAAATATCAAAGACGGCATTGGTATCTGAAATACTTGAGTCTGCTACCGAAAAATAGTAGGCGTTGCTTGGAGAAAAGCCCCTAAAAGAAGCAGCCTGTTTGACCGGATAAGCGTTGCCAAAGACGTTCAAAAAAGCACTATTTTGAAAATTGATGGTGTCGTTGGTTAATTCATAAAAAAAAGCGCCTTTGGCAGGCACCATTTCAGAAGTTTGTTCATAGATATAGCATTCGCTTAACACAAATTGTATATCGGAATTCGCGAGAGGCCTTTTTTTAGCAATAATGAGCAGCCGGCTGATCATTACCGCTTCATTTAGCAGCGAATTCATGGATGGGCCTATACCCAGTAACTCCCATTTCTTCAAATCATATATTCCGGGAATTTGATACCCATCGGATACTTGCTGAATCTCTTTTTTTAACCATCGATCTTCTCCAATCTTCAGAAAAACACTATAGCTATCAACATTCTTTAAATAGGCATTGATGTGAAATCGCGCCATATCTAGATTTATAAAAGCAGTAGGCGCAATGCTTTTGTCCAAAAGCAAGCTGATGGAAGCGGTATCTTGGATTGGCACCCCATCCCATCCATCTCGCAGTGCCTTCAAAGCAACCCCTTTTTGCCTTACCGAATCAGCAGGAGCCTGCGGTAAACCCCAAAAATGATACCCCGTTGCGTATTGGCCATGCATGAATAAATCCATCAAATCACAAACAACTTCATTCCTGCTTTTTACTGTAGTAACTTGCCACTGACCATGCAGTTCAATCAGGAATGAAGCCAGTAAACCTAAAATTAGCAGCCGCTTATACATAAGACATTTACATTTTAATGGGCAAACGGATAGCTGCAAGTCCACAAAAGACTTGTTCCAATTGTGCTGAAATGAACTAGTGTTATGTATTGTTTGGGCGCAGAAAAGAGGAAGAATCCAAGTGTTGTACTCTTGGTGACTAGGGCAAGGTAGGTTTTCAAATACAGGACTACATTTTACATCCCGAAATCATCTGTAATAATGATTTCACTTTCATATTGATCGAACATACCAGGGGTGTAATCATTTGAGGAACTGATGATACCCAGGGCGATTAATAAAGCAACGATGATTGGCATATAAATCACTTTTTGGTTAAATAATACTGCTAAACTAATTTCAATCATGGGGGATCAGTAGGCATTTTATGGCAAAAAAGGACTATACTTTTATATTCTATTTTTCTTAATTTAGCGTTTTTTATTCTATTTATCAGTATTTTACAATTTTAAAAATACTCAAAAATTTATCAAATACAGACAAAATGAAGCTTTTAATTGAATTGATTAATTTATTTAATTCAAACACCATCAATAAAGCAAGTTTAATCCCTGCTGCCGACAGTCAGACTAAAATTGCTCAATTTTATCATGCTTTAAAAGAAGGGAAAGTGGCCTCTGATGAAGAAGCACTAGCTTACCTATACGAAAATGAAAATGAAAATGAAAAAGTGGAGGCTTTTAAAAAATTAAAGACCCGACTCAAAAGCCGCTTACTAAACTCCTTGTTGTTCATCAATGTCAATCAACCCCATTTTACCGATATTCAAAAGGCTTATTATGAATGCTATAAACAGTGGGTGTTTATCAGGATACTTATTGGCAGAAGTGCCAAAGAAAGCGCTGCTATTTTATCAAAAAGAATCTTTAAAAAAGCTTTACATTTTGAATTTACAGAAATTGTATTAAACCTATGTAGAATGCTGAGAATGTATCACGCTACGGTAAAAGGCGACCAAAAAGCTTTTAGATATTACAACCAGCTTTTAAAAAAATACCTCCTTATATATGAAGCAGAAATGAAAGCAGAAGAATATTATGCAGATTTATTGGTGAACTTTGTTTCAACGAGAGCTAGTAAAAAAAACTTGGTAGAAAAAGCAAGAGAGTATGCACTTGCCCTGCAGCCCTATCGAGAAAAAGTAGATTCTTTTAATTTCATATTTTTCGCTCACACCATTTTCACATTGCAGTACGAGATAGATAATGACCATGAATCGGTCATTGAAGAATGTTTGAAAGCACTACGCGTTTTTGAACAGAAACCATACAAACTCAAAAGTCAAGTTTACGGCTTTGCTTCCAAAGCATTTTATTGTTACATCAAATTGGGGCAATTCCAAGAGGCGGAACGAATGGGTAAACGATGTATGAAACTAATAGAACCTGGGTCGGTCAACTGGTTTAAATTTCAAGAAGCGCTCTTTTACTTTCTTTGTCAGATTGAAAGATACGACGAGGTACCCTCGATTGTCAACAAAGTAATAAGAAATGCTAACTTCGAATTCCAAAGCGAAGCATCTAAGGAAGTATGGAAAGTATATGAAGCTTACGCCTATTGGCTTAGCCGGGTCAATTCTATCCAGAACAAAGAGGCTGAAAAGTTAAACAAGAATTTCAAGCTGGGTAAATTTATCAACCAAGTTCCTGCTCACTCTAAAGATAAAGAAGGCATGAACATTACTATATTAGTCATTCAAATATTAATCCTTTTGTCTAGGCAAAAATACGATCAAATTATTGACCGAATAAGTGCCTTAGAACGCTATACCAATCGGTATTTAAAAAAAGATGCAACCTTTAGAAGTAACTGTTTTATGAGAATGATCATTGCTCTTCCAAAAGGTCATTTTAACCGGACAGCCATCGAACGCCATACTCAAAAATACATTCAAATGCTAGAAAACACTTCTTTGGCTCAATCGGACCAATCCAGTGAGTTAGAGATCATTCCTTATGAAAAACTATGGAATCTTACCTTAAAACTCTGCAAACCATTGCCAAACCAGGAATGATGGAGAGCTTCTAAGAAATATGAATGCCAATCAATAAAGGTTGTTCGGGCGTCAAATAATTGCTGCATTTCCGAACATCATGTGTCCGATTTTGAACAACTCCAAAAGAACAACTACCACACAAAAAACTGTCAATCAAAGTTTTATATCAATGGCATAACTATTGTAGTTTTAAATACAAAATGCATCGCTAAGGTTTAAGCTAGCCCCAAAAGCCGCTCATCAACAAACACCCAACTGTTATGCTACACAACCACCTCAAAATCGCTTTCCGCAGCCTCATCAAGCAAAAGGGCTATACCCTGATCAATCTGGCAGGCTTGTCCATTTCACTGGCCATTGCTCTGCTCATGCTAATTTGGGTGCAGGATGAATGGCAAACGGACAAATTCCATACCAATGGGGATCGACTGTACCGACTAAAACGAACCATTCCCCTGGAGGCGAATGTCCTGGATGTGTATAACAGTGTACCCTACCCGGTGTTGACCCATGCCGCTACTGAAATCCCAGAGGTGCTCCAGTTCATTCCACTGGGCAGACCCACGGCAACAATCATTGTAAAAGAACAACTGGACATTAAAGCGGAGGGTACGTTTGGCAATACTGCTTTTTTTGAAGCCTTTTCTTTTCCCATCGTGTTGGGTGACATTAGTCAGCTCGACAAAAAACCCGAGGCCATTGCCATTTCGGAAAGCCTGGCCAAAAGCTTATTTGGCAACATTTGGAAAACCAATGCCATCGGTGAAAGCATTCGCCTCCACAATGAAGGAGATTTTACAGTGGAAGCGGTCTATGAAGACTTTCCTGGCCGCTCTTCGTTCCAAAGCGATTTTATCTACAATATTCAGCACTTTCTCACGGACAACGACTGGGCTTTGGAATGGACCAATTCGGGTATGCAAGGCGCAGTGCTGCTGACAGAAGGAGCTGATGCGGAATCGGTGAGGCAAAAGATAGAGCAAATGTACCAAAGCCATCAGACAGCTACCTTGAAAGAAGGCTGTTTGTTGCAGCCCTATGCCGAACAATACCTGTTTGGAAAATTTGACGAACAGGCTAAAGTCAAAGGTGGCAGAATAGAATACGTCCGCATTTTTGGCATAGCTGCTTTGTTCTTGCTATTGATAGCCTGCATCAACTTTGTCAATTTAGCCACTGCAAGAGCTTCCAAGCGAGCCAAGGAAGTAGGCGTACGCAAAACGGTCGGCGCCGGACAGCGCATCCTGATTGGGCAGTTTATGACCGAAGCCGGGCTTATCACCTTCATAGCGATCGGCTTGGCTTTGCTCTTTGCAGAACTGCTCCTGCCGCAGGCTCGTTTGATGACGGAAAAACAATTGTATTTTCAGTACAACCAGCCCGTTTTTTGGATGGGCATGACTGGCATCTTCTTATTTACTTCGCTTTTATCGGGCGCTTATCCTGCTTTTGTACTGGCAGCTTTTCGCCCCATCCAAATCCTAAAGGGCAAAATCAACGAGCACAGCTCTAAGGCACTTTTTAGAAAGGGTTTGGTTGTCGTACAGTTTGTTTTGGCGCTGCTGCTGATCGTGGGTTCGCTCGTTGTTCAGCAGCAAGTCCATTTCATCAAAAACAAAAACCTGGGCATCAACAAAGACAACCTCATCGTCATTCCAAAGGACGAAAACATCAGCGAAAAATACGAGGTCTTGCGCACAGAATTGCTGGCTCAGGAAGGTATTGCCAAAGTGACTACCGCTGGACCAACGCCGATTGACCTACAAGCCTCTACCAGTGGCGTATCCTGGCCAGATAAACGCGCCGATCAGGAGAACATTGAATTCCAGATACTTTGGACAGAAAGCGATTTTCTCGACATGTTTGAAATACCACTAGCCGCAGGTAATTTTTATCGGGCAGAATTATTGTCGGATACAACCAGCATCGTATTCAATGAAAAGGCGATTGAAATCATGGGGCTGGAAAATCCGGTGGGCACCGTAATTACCTGGTGGGGAAAACCCAGACAAATCATTGGAGTAGTAAAGGATTTTCACAACCGATCCCTACACGACCGCATCGAACCAACCGGTATCTTGCTGGATGCTGAGGGCACTTGGTCGCTATTTGTAAAAGCGGAAGCAGGTCAAATCGCTCCAGCCATTGACGGGTTAGAGGCCGTTTTTGCGAAGGTTGTACCCGAAGTTCCGCTCAACTATGAATTTGTGGACGAGCAGTACCAGGAATTTTACAAAACAGAAGTACTCACCGGATCCCTAGCCAATTATTTTGCTATCATATCCATGTTTATTTCCTGTTTGGGATTATTTGGATTGGCCACTTTCCTAGCCGAGCAAAAAACAAAGGAAATTGGCATCCGAAAAGTATTGGGCGCCACCTTGGTCAACATCGTTGGACTCATCTCCAAAGATTTTATCCGATTGGTAGTCATTGCCCTGTTATTGGCAATTCCGACGGCCTATTTGTTGATGAATCATTGGCTGGATGACTTTGCTTACCACATCGAAATATCCTGGTGGGTTTTCCTACTAGCAGGTTTATCCGCCTTATTTTTTGCTTTTCTGACCATCAGTTTTCAAAGCATTCGGGCAGCATTGACCAATCCGGTGAAGTCGTTGCGCAGTGAGTAAAACCCGGTTTTAAAGTAATTTTAAAATATCCTTTTATGTGGGTGTTGTACTTCAAAACGGCCATCCGAAACTTTTGGAGAGACAAGTATTTCAGCGGGATCAACCTGCTGGGCTTGAGCATGGGCATGGCTGCCAGCCTACTTATCTTCCAATTTGTTCGCTATGAATGGAGTTATGATCGAAACAGCCCACATGCTGCACACATCTGGCGGGTCTATTGCGAAACAAAAGCGGACAATGGGACACTTACGCTGGACGCTAACACACACTCTGCCATAGGCCCACAGCTCAAAGCCGATCTGCCCGAAGTGGTGGCTTTCACCCGCTTATACAATCGAAATGAAGCCGAGGTCAATTTTATTCACGAAGAGAAGCCGATAAAAATACCGGGGGTGTGGACGGCCGACCCTGGATTCCTGGATTTATTTCCACAGGAGTGGCTACACGGGGACAAAAACACCTGTTTATCAGCGCCTTATTCTGTTGTCATAACAACCTCCTTAGCCAACAGGCTTTGGGATACCGACGATGCAATAGGGAAAACCCTGGAAGCTCCGGCAGGGGTGTTTGAAGGTATTTATACCGTAAAAGGCGTGGTAAAAGACCCGCTCCCCAATACGCACCTAAAATTCAACGTCTTGGTCAGTTATGCCACCCGATATGCCAAAGGCCATGAAGACAATTGGGACAATTACTGGGAATACAACTATTTTCAAACCACACCTGAAGCTTCTGTTGAAAAAATAAAAGCCAAGTTGGCGGAATATTCCAGTACTCACTTGGCTCAAATTGGCCTTGTGCTCCGATTGCAAGCTTTCCAAGACATACACTTGTACTCTGACCTTACCTATGAAATCGAAGCGAATGGCAATGCTAGTGTGGTGAATTTTTTAGGCATTATGGCCTGCCTGATCTTATTCATTGCCTATTTCAACTACGTCAATCTGACCACCGCAAGGGCTTTGCAGCGCGCTAAAGAAGTCGGTATCCGAAAAATTACCGGCGCCGACCGGCAGCAGTTGATCGTACAATTTCTGGCAGAAGGGGCACTCATCCATTTATTGGCCCTTATACTGGCATTGGCAGTCCTTCCTTTTCTGCTTACCTGGTTTGGTCGCTATACCGATCGCCCATTGGCCTTGTTTTTCCAACTCGACACCCCGCTTATTGGACTAGTCATAGGTGTTTTTTTATCCAGCTTGTTGTTTTCCGGCCTGTATCCGGCCTTTATTTTATCAGCATATCGCCCTTCGGATGTTTTGAAAGGGGCTTTTTTTAGCAATAAATCCGGTCAGCGACTGCGCAAAGGACTGGTGACTTTTCAATTTACCTGTTCTACCCTGCTCATCATCGCCGTAATTGTTGTAGAGAGCCAGTTGTCCTTCCTGAGGCGCCACGACTTGGGTCTGAACCTGGCGCAGGTATTGGCCATCAAATCGCCGGAATTGGATTATCGTTCCGATTCTACGGCATTTCCCCGATTGCAGACTTTTCAAGAACAAGTGATCCAACTGAACGTTGCTTCTGCATTGGCACTATCGGATATCGCGCCCGGTTTGGGTATCTCCTCTATTTCTGGAGGTAGCAGCGCCCTTTACCGAACAGACTCGCCAGAAACCAAAATACAAGGCGCTGTTTATTACATCGATATAAGTCCCAGTTTTTTCGAGGTCTATGACATCAATATCCTTTCCGGCAATGTTTATACGCCCCAATCGAGGGAACAATTGTTTCAGCAAGTAATGATCAACGAAGCAGCCAGAGCTCTACTAGGTTTTCCAGATGCCCAAAGCGCCGTAGAAGCGACCTTTGCTTTTGATCATAACCCCAATAATCCTATCACCATTAAAGGCGTAGTGGCTGATTTCCACATAGAAGGCTTGCAAGCACCAACCCGGCCTACCCTCTATTACATCAATCCGCGCTTATTTCAGGGATATATTTCTGTGAAAGTCCCGACAGAAAAAACCAGCAGCACCATAGCTCAACTGGAAAGCATTTGGAAAGCCCTTTTCCCCTTGAGTCCATTTGAATATTGGTTTGTGGATGAGGCATTTGCCCGGCAATACGAACAGGAACAGCAACTATCCAGGCTCTTTCGCCTATTTGCTTTACTGGCCATTTTTATCGCCTGTTTGGGCTTGCTTGGACTGGCAATTTTTTCGACCCGGCAACGCACCAAAGAAATTGGCATCCGCAAAGTACTGGGCGCCAGCATAGCCGGCATTATAGGGCTATTATCCAGGGATTTCATGCGTCCAGTCTTGCTGGCTATTTTGTTGGCAACGCCATTAGCCTGGTACCTGATGCATGGGTGGTTAGACGATTTCGCTTATCGCATCGACATCGAATGGTGGTACTTTGCTTTGGCCGGACTTGGGGCGGTGTCCATTGCTTTTTTAACAGTAGGCGTACAAAGTATGCGGGCCGCGTTGGCCAATCCGGTGAAGTCGCTTAGAAGTGAATAATGTTTAGCCCACTTGGTAGGGTGCTTCTCGATTGATCAGCGCTACTTAGTTCAAGGCCGAGCCAAAATGCACGATTCTACAATAAGCTCCTGAATTGGAATATTTTTAAGTGCTGCCAATAGCATTGGTTTAATATTTGATACCAATAGAGATATCGAGTTTGATTTTAGGATCAAGCTTTTTTGTGTGTTTTATGCTCTTCTCTAAGCATTATTATCTCTTTTGGGAATTCTTGCCCAAGCCCTTAGTTGGTAAGGCATTATCGCACAAAATCAAACCAAACTTGGTGCTGCGTTTTACTACTCCATCCGCAACGCCGGCTTCAAGTCTCCCCGATGACAAGTGATGCAATTTACCTTTGGTTGTTCACTTTTCAGACCGCTTATAAGCCTCAAGTCAGCATTGACCCTTTCTCCCAGATTGACCATTTGCCGGGCAATCTCTTTAGCAGGTTTCTCATCAGAAGCCCAATTGGCTGTATTATGGCAATGGGTGCAATCGACGCCTAATGCTTGTGCCCATTTGTCCATCGCAAATACCAAATTTTCTGCTGGAAAACCGCCCAAGACTTTCAGATTCGAAAAAACGGAATCTACCAGCCATTGTTCTTTCCCTTTAATAGCCTCATTTACTTCAGTTACATAATGCTTTCGGGCAATTGCCCATTGGTCATAATTGGCAGCAGTGGGTTTTGTTGTATGGCAATTAGCCAGCCAAAACAATAAAACGAATAATAAAAATGTGGTCAAATAGATTTTCATGTCGGATGATTTTAAAAAGAAATTACTGCTTTGACAAATTGAGTGGGAAAAGATTTAGCGAAAGCCCAGTAAACAATGACTTTTGCTTGCCGTACTTAAAGTAGGTTTATTTATCCTAAAACCTGATATAAGTAAGGCATTGCTTCAATCGCATGATTTGTCAAAAAAACATAAAATTCCTGCTAAAATAAAGAATTAAGTAATCACCCAAAATCAATCGACACTTTTCATTTGTGGAAGGTGTCGGATAATTTATACCGCCACATCGCGCTTCACGTCAAAGAAATCGGGTATTTGCCGTCCAAAAAGGCCTCAAAAAGGGTTATAAACCAGATAAAGCCTTGGAAGAGCCCCAAAGGGGTGGTAGGATTAATTTCCCAAGTAGGGCAATTATACTCGTTGGTGTTCTGTCACCGCTTCGCGGTTAGTAGGCTTATGGGCAGGGTGTTATAAAATTGCCACCGCTTCGCGGTTCTAGTGTGGAAAGGCGCAGGCATGGAAAGG
>CALMIR010000077.1 GCA_937864265.1 uncultured Saprospirales bacterium
AACACTAAGAACACTGAGGGAGTAAGGGTGTAAGAAGAAGTTGAGTGAGGGTGAGGGTGAGGGTGAGGGTGAGGGTGTGTATCAACACTAAGAACACTGAGGGAGTAAGGGTGTAAGAAGAAGTTGAGTGAGGGTGAGGGTGTGTATCAACACTAAGAACACTCCCGTCCGACCGGGCATCCGGGCGGGAAGGTTGTAAGACACTAAGGAAGAGGCTGATTGGGGCTATCCGTCTGATTCGGGTAGGCTTCTGAAATCGAAAATCCCTGCCCCCGTCTGATCTCGCTGAAAGTGGGAGGCAGGATTGAGCCTTGTTCGGAAATTGGGAAATTGAGTGAGGGTGAGGGTGAGAGTGAGTTGGGTGTGGGCATGGCTTGGCTCATACCTCGAATATTCAAAAGCTAAGCTTCTCGCCTAGCCGTCAGAGGCTGGGCAAGAATCCGAAATCGGGAGCGGGTTTGATATTGAACCACAAAAGTCACAAAGGGCACAAAGTCAGGCTAGGGTTTTTAAAACGCAGAAAAATGAAATTCCCGATTTTGTCCTTACCCTAGTGGGCTTTTAAGTGTGTTCGTTAGGGTAAGGGCTTTGATAAATTGGGAAGTAATTTTTTGCACACTACTAAAGCGAAAATCTAACATCAATCATCTAAGATAAAACAGACATGAAATCGCTTGTGAAAAAAATCGGATTAGGTCTTTTGGCCGTTTTAGTCATCATCCAGTTTATTCGGATTGACAAGACCAACCCAGCGGTGGAGCCGGGGAAAGACTTTTTGGCTGCTGCTGGCGTTCCTGCCGAAACCGGACAACTCATCAAAGCAGCCTGCTATGATTGCCACTCTCACCACACGATTTATCCCTGGTACACCAATGTAGCGCCTGTTTCCTGGTGGATTAAAAAGCACATCAACGAAGGGCGCAAACACCTGAATTTTTCCACTTGGGCGGACTATGATGCTAAGAAAAAAGACCACAAGCTCGAAGAATGTGTAGAAGAAGTAAAAGAAGGCCATATGCCTATTGCCTCTTATACCTGGATGCATCCAGAGGCCAAACTGAGCCAACAGCAGAAGGAACAACTGGTAGCCTGGTTTGATGCCTATCGAAGAAATGCACCACATGAAACGCCTAGTGTTCCGATCGATCGACCTGCTTCTTCTGAAGAGGAGGAGGAGGATGAAGATGGTAAATAGCATGCAAGAAAACGTATTACATCAAGAAAACGCCTTTTTGGCCAGGTACCAAAAATACCTAGGCGAATTTGTCTATGGCGGCATAGACGGTAGCGTGACAACATTTGCAGTAGTTGCGGGTGCGGTAGGTGCCAGTTTGGATAGCTCCATCATTCTTATTTTGGGTTTTGCCAATTTGCTGGCCGATGGCTTTTCTATGTCGGTGGGTGCTTATTTATCGCGAAAATCGGAAAGGGACAATTTTTTCAAACATCAAAAAGTGGAATACTGGGAGGTGGACAATCTACCGGATACAGAAAAAGAAGAAGTACGGGAAATTTATCGGCAAAAAGGCTTTGAAGGGGCTTTGTTGGAACAAGTGGTTGATGTGATAACAGCCGATAAAGACCGATGGGTGGACACGATGATGAAAGAAGAACTGAGCATGATGAAGGACGACCGTTCGCCATTCAAGGTGGGTTTGGTCACTTACCTGGCATTTATCCTGATTGGATTCATACCTTTATCGCTCTACTTGTGGGATTTTGTGTTTGGATTTCCATTCAATTTATTCATAACGACTTGCTTATTAACAGGTTTGTGTTTTGCATTTATCGGATGGATGAAAACTTACGTCACACAAACCAGTATTTTTCGCGGCATGGCTGAAACTTTACTTTTGGGCATATTGGCAGCAGGAGTGGCATATTTTGTCGGCGATGTTTTAGAAAAGCTAATTGTAGGATAATAATGACGACCTTTTGGATTTTTTCTCTCTGCATCCATGCTTTAGTTGCTATGGATACCCACCCTGTATCACCATCGGCTTGTAGCCTATCCGTGAGCACCAACCCTGGTGAAACGGTTTGCCAATCGGGTGAACAAGTCAATCTGAATGCCTTTATCAGTGGTAATTTCAGCTCTGTAGAATGGACCCCACAAACCGGTATAGCGAACCCCTTTAGCCCCAATACAACGGCAACCATCAATGGCGACATTACTTATACAATAAATGTAAGCGGCCCCGATGACCTCAATCTGATTGTCAATGGCGACTTTAGCGCCGGGGTCAGTGGTTTTACCAGCGACTATGCATGGCCGCCCACTGGCGGCAGTTTTGGCCCATTAAGCCCAGAAGGGCAGTACCAGGTGACCAACAATCCCAATAGCCAACATGCTAATTTCGCGGCCTGCGGCGATGCTACTGGCGATGGCAATATGATGGTTGTCAATGGAGCAGGAACACCCAATGTGGATGTTTGGTGTCAAAATATCGGTGTTAGCCCTTTTACCGATTACGAATTTTCGGCTTGGTTGGCATCTGTCGTCAGCGGCTCTCCTGCCCAGTTGCAGTTTTCCATCAACGGACAACTACTGGGCTTTTTCAACGCCAGTGCTGCTACCTGTAATTGGCAACAGTTCAGTCAGCAATGGAATTCTACCGGAAATTCGAGTGCAACCATTTGTATCGTCAACCAAAATACGGCGACAGGTGGTAACGATTTTGCACTGGACGGCCTGAGTTTTGCAGAGGTCTGCACGGCCAGCGCTGATGTTACCTTCACCATTTCAGAATGCAATGCTACTTTCTTTCCGTTTACAGATATTTGTATCAATTCATTTCCTTTCGATTTGAACAGTATGCTCGATCCCGGCGCTACGCCTGGCGGTTCGTGGACGATCAACGGCATTCCATCCGACTTTTTTGAACCCGGCGTATGGGGGGTAGGACTTCATCAGGTCACTTATGAAGTATGCGATTTTCCATGTCCGGCCATTTTTTCCGATTTTATAGTCGTAGAGCCATTGCCCGATGCAGACTGGGCTGCCCCACCAAGTATCTGTGAATCCGAACCTGTTATCAACCTGAATACCTGGCTCTTGCCTGGCTCTATGAGCGGTGGTATATGGACGATCAATGGTATTCAAAGTACCACCTTTAACCCAGCCGCTTTAGGCCCTGGTCAGCACGTGATTACTTACACAGTAGGCGATCCGCCCTGCGACAATTTTTTGACGGACGTTGTAGATGTAACCAGTTTGGCCAATCCTTCTTGGACGCCTCCCCCACCCCTTTGCGAGGACGATGCCGCATTCAGCTTGTTCGACCTAACTAACCTGGAAACAACGCCTAATGGTACCTGGCTGATCGAAGGAGTCGTGAATAGCACTTTTAATCCGGCTTTATTAGGGGCAGGAACTTATGAAGTCACTTATCAGGCAGGTATAGTGCCTTGTGACGATTCAGAAACGCATTTTATCACTGTCAGCCCTACCCCTAACACAGAATGGACAGCTCCTCCTCCTGTTTGCCAAAGCAGCGCCCCATTTGACTTAAATACGCTGCTCGATCCAGGCGCTGCTACCGGAGGCACATGGACTATTAATGGAAACACGAACAATATTTTCAATCCATCGGCCTTAACTCCCGGCAACCAATTTATCCAATATTTCTTCAATACCGGCGATTGCCCATCTGTAACAGAAGGCAATATCGTGGTGCAGTTTGCGCCAGAAGCTGCTTTCACTTTATCAGAAGATACGATTTGCATAGGCCAGACCACGCTGCAAACCTTTACGGGCAGTGAAAATGGTATGGCTGTTTTTAATTACGATTTTGATGGTGCAATGGTAGCTGGCGTTGGAGTCAATATGCGAGAGTTGAGTTGGAATGCGCCAGGTACTTATCAATTGAGTTTGTGGCTGGAAGAAGGCGGTTGTATATCAGATACTGTTTATGCGAATGTGGTAGTTTTAGCACCTTTAGCGACTCCAATCATCAGTTGCGGAGACAGTACCACTTCGTCAGTCAGTTTTGAATGGACCAGCGTAGCTGGGGCAACAGGTTATGACGTGAGCCTCATCAGTGGGCCGCCGACGGGCATCCTCAATGGCAATTCCATTACTTTCGATGGCCTTGCTCCGGGCGAAAGCGTCAGCATACAAGTCAGCGCACTTTCTAATGGCCCCTGCCCGCCGACCATCAGCGAGGTAGCCACCTGCACTACGCTCAACTGTATTCCGCCAGATGTACAAATTACAGCCGTCGATCCCATTTGTTTATACGATAATATCCTGCCATTTGAATTGGAAGTTACCTTAAACCCAACGGGTGGGAATGGTTTTTGGCAAGGGCCCGGCATAGTGGATAGCCTCTTGGGTATCTTCGATCCGATGCTGGCCGATACAGGGCTTCATCAGATCCATTATGTCTATGATTTGAATAACTGCTTGACCAGTGAAGCAATTTTCATTGAAATAAACCCTATACCTGTTCTTCAGTTGTCTGGTGCAGATACCATTTGCATCAGCGACTCCTTAAACATAATGGTGTTAGATGTTTTGCTACCCGGTACTTTGCTGAATTGGGACTTTGCCGGAGGTACTTCATCGGACTCCGTTCAAAGTACGGTTCAAACTATTTCTTGGAACACACCGGGGGTTAAAACAATCACAGCCCAAGCAACATTAGATGGTTGTTCATCGGATACCGCTTTACTAATTGCATTGGTAGAGCCGCTGCTGGTCGCTCCCTTGATTGAATGTGAGGCCAGCACCAATTCGGTGTTGTTCTTCTGGAATCCGGTCGCCAACGCAGCCAGTTATTCCGTGACGGTCAATTCCGGCCAAAGCGGGGTCATGACTTCTGATACCAGCTTCCTGGTTGCCGGACTGATGGCAGAAGAAGCGGTGAGTATTACCCTTGCGGTAAATAGCGGCAATGCTTGTTCCGGCCTCACGGTGGATGCCACTTGTACCAGCCTGCTTTGTCCGCCCATCTTATTGGAAATCGCGCAGCCCAATCCGAGCTGCTTTGACGGAACGTCGGAAAATATAGCACTGACTTTCACAACCGATGTGGACACCAGTTTAGGTACGCTGTCCTGGTCGGGCGCGGGGATTGCCGATCCGCAATCGCCCATTTGGACAACGGCTGCCGGGCAGGTAGGCCAAGACAATATGCTGATCCTGACCTACGTCGAGGGCGTGTGTACTTATGCCGATACGGTAAGCTTGCAGGTATTTGCCACGCCTGTAGCTAGCTTTGATTTGACCGATGTGATTTGCTTGCAAGACATGGCTTCGCTCACTTTTACCGGACAGACCAGTGGCGCAGCTAACTTCATCTGGGATTTTGACGGCGGCGCGGCCACGCCCGGAACAGGCACTGGGCCGCATACCATTCAATGGCCAAGCCCTGGAACTTATACCGTTTCGCTGCAATTGGAGGAAAATGGCTGTGTGGCCACGCCGTTTAGCGAAAGCGTACAAGTAGAGCCGCTGCTGGTCGCTCCCTTGATTGAATGTGAGGCCAGCACCAATTCGG